>JAZRFO010000312.1:0-4750 GCA_045643685.1 Acutalibacteraceae bacterium | reverse complement strand
CCTTTCCGAAAAGCACCTTTGGGAAGTTGGCAAAGGTGGTCTTTACGGCCTTAAGCTTAACTTCGGTGGTGACGAGGTTACAAGCTACTTCGGTCTTCGTGAAGTCAAGCTTACTCCTGACAAGGGCATTACAATCAACGGTAAAGCCGTTTTCCAAAGACTTATTCTTGACCAGGGCTTCTACCCCGACGGTATTTACACTGCACCTTCAAAAGAGGCACTTAAGAATGATATCCTTCTTTCAATGAAAGCAGGTTTCAACGGTGCAAGACTTCACCAGAAGATTTTTGAACCCCTTTTCTTACATTATTGTGACGAATTAGGTTACATTGTATGGGGTGAACACGGCAACTGGGGTGCAGACCACTCTCTATTCGAATCTCTCCGTTACTTCTTAGTTGAAATTGAAGAAGAAATCGAAAGAGACTTCAACCATCCCTCATTAATCGGTTGGTGTCCTTACAACGAAACATGGGATGTTAACGGCAGAAAACAGGATGACGACGTTATCCGCATTGTTTACCGCACAGTTAAAAACCTTGATAAAACACGTCCTTGCATTGACACAAGTGGTAACTACCACGTTGAAACCGATATTTTTGATATCCATAACTACGACCAGGATTATAGAAAATTCCGTGCAGATTACGATAAACTCACAAACGAAAATGTCCTTTTTGACCATCAGGGACATCGTCAGGATTGGAATGGTGAGCCTGTATTTATGAGTGAATACGGCGGTATCAGAGTTGAGTTGAGAGATGCAGAAGAAAACGACCGCGAAAAGGCATGGGGCTACGGCAATGCCGCCACATCTCTCGAAGAATTCTACGAAAGATACGACGGTCTTACCACCGCTATGATTGATAACCCCAAAATGATTGGCTTCTGCTATACTCAGCTTACAGACGTTGAACAGGAACTTAACGGTATTTACCGTTACGACAGAAGCGAAAAATTCGATTCCGAAATTCTTTACAAAATCAACACAAAGAAAGCCGCAATTGAAGAATAATAAAAAACCACTGACTTCCTCAATCGAGTTGGTCAGTGGTTTTTCTTTATTCTTGGTCGCCTTCAATATAAATTTCCTCTGCATTGATTTGTGCATTTCTTAATATTTCGTCTGCTTGCATTTTAGATTCACAATTCAAAGCATCTGTAATTGCATTAAACAAAATCAAATACATTTTTTTATACATTTTCTCACCTCAAGGTATAATTATCCCTATTTGGGATATTTTGATTATACCGATTCGGTATAATTGTGTCAAGGTGATTGTATGAGATTAAAAGAATTACGAAAACAACGCAACATAACACAACTTAAGTTGGCAATGGACTTGGGTCTTAACCAAAACACTATCAGTCGTTATGAAACAGGCGACCACGAAGCAGATTACAAAACCCTAATTCTTATTGCAGACTATTTTAACGTATCAATTGACTACCTTTTAGAAAGAACCGACAACCCCGAAATAAAATAAAACTGACACTCTCTATTAACCATAGTGAATGTCAGTTTTTTATTTTTATCTTACTATCTTTTCGCCGTCGAATACGATAATACCGTGGCCGCTACCGGTTTTACCCTTGTTTGTTACAACGTGCTCTTTAAATGCACGGCGTAAGGAGTTATCTGCAGGCCATTTCTTGGGACTGCCGAAGCCTGCCTTACCGAAAATACGCCAAGCATCGGTAAATACGGGCTTATCACCCTGCTTAATTAATTCAAAGTCATCAATGAATTTAAGTATATTTGATTTTGCGGGTAAGAATTCCTTGTAGCCATCCCAAAGAAGCCATGAACCGCACTCAAAAATCATTAAGCCGTCTTCTCTGCGGTAATCCTTGAAGAATTCGTAAGCCTTTTTGTAAGAGTCAAGGCGAACGTCATCTGTAAGAGGCACACCTGATGAGGGAATGTGGAAGCCGAGGGTTTTGTCGCCACGTTTGATTGTAACACCTGCGGAGGTTGTATACTCATCGCAAACTCCGAAGGTTGAGTGCTCATATTGGAATCTACCAAGACAAAAACGGTCAAGAGAGAAGAAATCTGTGTTCCAGCCTGCTACAAATGTACCATAAACCTCTTTACAGTCAACACATTCATCGAATTTGTATTTCAAGTCCATAATTGTGTCGCGGAAAAGCTCCTCGCTAAGACCTGCTTCTTTATATCTTTCGTGCATAATTTCAGCAAAAATAACAAGAATAACAAAGTCAAAGGTGTAGTGCTTAACGCCATGTCTCATAGCAACAAATTTTGTTTTTGTGAAAAGCTCGCCGAAGCTGTGTGCTTTGGGGTACATATACGCTTTAACCAAAGAATCAACCCTTGCGCTGAAGCTTTTACTATTGTCGATTTTTGCAGCTGTTGCGCAAAAAACCTCAACTGCTTCCTGAGGAAGGTCAAGTATTGTCAATATCTCTTTAAAATGCTCGTTTAAATAACTCATTTTCTTTCTCTCCTTAGTTTCTCAAGCTATTAAGCGGTGCAGGGATTCTGCCTCCGCGATTTATAAAATCAAAACTACCTTCAGAATGTACCGGCATAACAGGTGCCGTACCCAAAAGACCGCCCATTTCAATGGAATCACCCACGTTTTTACCAGGTGCGGGAATAATTCTTACTGCGGTTGTTTTAGAGTTTATCATACCAATTGCGGCTTCGTCGGCAATTATTGCAGCAATTGTTTCGGCGGATGTGTCGCCGGGTACTGCAATCATATCAAGACCAACAGAGCAAACGCAAGTCATGGCCTCAAGTTTATCAAGAGTAAGTACGCCCTTCTCTGCGGCGGCAATCATACCCTCGTCCTCTGACACAGGAATAAATGCACCCGAAAGACCACCAACGCTTGAAGAAGCCATAACGCCGCCTTTTTTAACTGCATCGTTGAGCATAGCAAGAGCAGCGGTAGTGCCGTGGGTACCACAAACACTTACACCTATTTCTTCAAGAATTCTTGCTACCGAGTCGCCAATCGCAGGAGTGGGTGCAAGGCTTAAGTCAACAATACCGAACTCTGCACCAAGGCGTTTTGATGCTTCACAGGCAATCAACTGACCCATTCTTGTAATTTTAAACGCTGTTTTCTTTATAGTTTCAGCTACAACGTCAAAGGGCTGACCTTTGACACCTTTAAGGGCATTATAAACTACACCGGGACCCGAAACACCAACATTAATGGCACATTCAGGTTCTCCAACACCGTGGAAAGCACCTGCCATAAAGGGATTATCCTCAACTGCGTTACAGAAAACAACGAGTTTTGCACAACCAAAACCATCCCTGTCAGCAGTAATAAGAGCAGTTTTTTTAATGGTTTCGCCCATAAGCTTAACTGCGTCCATATTAATACCCGCTTTTGTTGAGCCAACGTTTACGGATGAACAAACGAAATCGGTTGTTGCAAGGGCTTCAGGAATGGAATTTATAAGACGGCGGTCACCGATGGTAAAGCCCTTTTGCACAAGGGCAGAAAAACCGCCGATAAAGTTTACACCGCAAGTTTTAGCCGCGTCATCCATTGCCTTTGCAAAAATCGAATAATCTTCGGTTTCACAGCTTTCCGCCGCAATGGCAATAGGGGTTACGGATATACGTTTATTAATAATCGGTATACCCATTTCCTTTTCGATATCCTCACCTGTTTTAACCAGGTTTTCGGCATATTTTGTGATTTTATCATACATCTTTGTGGCACATACCTTGGGGTCGGGATGTGCACAATTACGCAACGAAATGCCCATCGTTATGGTACGTATATCAAGATGTTGGTCATCTATCATATTAAGAGTTTCAAGAATTTCGTGTTGGTTAAGCATAATACACCTCAGATTCTGTGCATGGCATCAAAAATATCTTCACGCTGAATACGGATATTAACACCCAGACGCTGACCCTCTGATTCAAGAATATCAACAATCTCAGAATACCCTACGTTTGCCTCTTTAACGTCAACAAGCATAATCATTGTAAACATATTCTGCATAACGGTCTGGCTGATATCAAGTATATTTACGTTGATTTTCTGCAAAGCCACACAGACACCCGCCATAATGCCGACTTTATCTTTACCTACAACGGTAATAATTGCGTTCATAAAATCTACCTCTCCTACCTATATATAAAAGCATTTTAACACACCGAAAATAATAATACAATATATTCTAAAAAAATACTTCGGTGCACTATTGATGCACCGAAGTATTTGAACTTTTAATTAATTATTTAATTGCTTCCCAGATGTATTTGAAAATACTGAGTGAAGCGAGGAATCTTACGATTGTGTCGGGAATGATGCTTGCAAGCCAACCAAAGTCACTTGCATCCTCTTTGTATTCGTGCTCAGGACCACCTTCATATTCAAGGAGCATTGCCTGAGTATAAACGATACCGCCTTCACCGAAAACTTCGGCTCTTACGTAAGCGCCAACTTCGTCTGCATAATCATCAAGGTCAATTTCGTCGCCGTAGGCAATTGTCTTGCCGTTAGAAATCCAACGGATGCAAAGGTCATCTTCAACATCGAGCTTAATTGTATCTGCATCGTCATCAACTGCAATTTCGTTGATTACAGGTGCGTCAACATCAAGGGGAGCTTCGTATTTTGCGTTGTAGTCCTCTGCCTGTCTTGCGAGAATATCTTCACCGATAGCGGCTGCATCTGCGTCGCCATTTTCAATGAGATACATTGCAATTTCGTTAAGTTCTTCGTTGTTACCAAGGCACTTACTTGCTGCA
>JAZRFO010000311.1:0-2790 GCA_045643685.1 Acutalibacteraceae bacterium | reverse complement strand
ACCGCTTGGCCTCCGACTTTTTATGTTTAAAAGTTAGTTGAAATCACCTTTTCACAAAGACTTTCTGTGGGAAAATCGAAGATTAACCAACCATATTTTTTGTTGTTCTGCAAAGGAATATTTTTGAATTTTTTCAAAATATATTTTGAATATATTCTAGGGCTGTGAATGAGGTTTGCGGCTGAAAAATAATTTAAAAACAAGCCATTTTTTTCAAAGGGTTTTTCTACTAAAGGAAGCACCGCTTTATGCCATTTTTCTTTAGGATAAAGCTTGTACATATCCTGAAGATAATAGGTTTCTTTTTTTGTTTTATCCACGTTCAAAATAGGTGCTTCTGCCAGACAATATTCTGAATCCCGCGGTAAATCGGGCCAGTTTGAAAGCCTTAGACCTGTGTTTTTATCGGTGTAGTTTTTATTGCTAAAATCTACGTGACATCTGTTGAAAAAGATCATTTTACCGCGTGTTTCTCCCAAAAGCGGAACTCGGTTTTCGGTAAACCATAGGGGGTCATTTTTAAGATAATTGTTGAAAAATAAATCAAGGGTTTCTTCCGAAGAAACGCCGTCATCACGTTTAATACAAAGGATAATGGTTTCTGTGGGGTTTTCTTTTAAAAATTTTTTACAATCATCCAACACATAGTCAAGTAAAAGCTTTTTCTTTTTACCGTGCGGAGTGTAGCAATCGGCTATGCTGTGCACGGTTTTTAATTTATCGCCACACTTTTCAACGCGTATGTCAAGATATCGCACACCTATATTCAATTGCTCGTAAATGCTAAGGTTATGACATTTTGAAAGATAACTGAACTGCACCTTTTTAGTACAGGAATTATGGGTGCCGGGAATATTTATTTCGCTGATTTTAATGTCATCGGCTAAATTTTTCATCCACTTTTTCAAAAATATCACCTCGGCTTTTTTGGGGTAAAGTTATTGTATCACAAGCAAAGGTTTAAAACAAGTTTTGTTTTTCTGACAATACGTTACTTTTTATTGTTATATAAAACATATATATAGGAAAAAATTTGTGAGTTTATTATATTGAAAAAAGTATCGTATAATGCTAAAATGTACTATGTATAATTGTTGTATTCTGCCTTAGTGCGCCAACAACAAAAAGATAATAAAAAATCATAAATAAAATGAAATGAGGTTTTATTTTGAGAACGATTGAAAAGACCGTCACTTTTGTTAAAAAGCATATGAAAATTTTGCTTATACTTGCAGATATTGTGGGTATGGCAATCTCATGCTATGTGGCTATGATTTTAAAATTTGATGCTACAACCATGCTTAAAGACTGGTATGACAACAATATTATTTTTATTATGGCGGTAGATTTAGTTTCAACTGCGGTGTTGTTTATTTTCTTTAAGGTGTACAAGAGAATGTGGCAGTATATGGTTGTTTCTGACTATGTGAAAACTGCCTATGCCTTCATTATTTCTAAAATAATTACCGTAATACCCTTCTTCTACATCTGGCTTATCCCTTCAGCAGAAATCGGTGCAAAGCAGACACGTTCTTTCTTTACCTGGATGTTTATTTATTCCTGCTTATTTGCATCTTGCGTAATCTTCTCACGAGTTTTGATACTTTTTGGTTATCGCGCATGGCGTAATTATCTTGCTCAGAAGCTGGGTAAGACCGAGGGCAAGAAGAAAAACGTTATGATTATCGGTGCAGGTGGTACGGCAATCAGACTTATTCAGGAATTCCACAGTAGCACAAAAATTCAGAACAGATACAATGTTGTTGCATTGATTGACGATAACAAGCGTAAGCATGGCGAATATCTTAATGGTATCAAAATTTACGGTGGCAGAGACAGAATTATTGACCTTGCCAAAGAACTTGATATTGACGAGATTTTCTTTGCGGCAAACTCTGCAGATAAAGAAAACAGAAAAGATATTCTTCGTATCTGTAGTGAAACAGGTTGTCTTCTCAAAACCGTTCCCTCAATTGCAACAGTAAATCATAATGAAAGCCTCAGCGCAAAACTTCGTAAGGTTGACTATACCGACCTTTTAGGCAGAGACCAGATTAAACCCGACCTTACAAAAGTTTTTGAATTACTTAAAGACCAGACAGTTTTCGTTTCAGGTGGTGGTGGCTCAATCGGTAGTGAGCTTGTACGTCAGGTTGCCGCAAGTGGTGTTGCTAAAACAATTATCATTTTTGATATTGCGGAAAACGGCGCTTATGAAATCCAACAGGAAATTCGCAGAAATTATCCGCAGGTTGACCTTAAAGTTCTTATTGGTTCAATCCGTGACGAAAAACGTCTTTGCGAAATTTTCCAAGAATATAAACCCGACTTCGTTTACCACGCAGCTGCTCATAAGCACGTTCCTCTTATGGAGGATAGCCCCAAGGAAGCAGTTAAGAACAACGTTTTCGGTACATTCAATCTTGCAAAAACTGCGGACAAATATGGTGTTAAACGTTTCGTTATGATTTCAACGGACAAGGCGGTTAACCCCACAAACGTTATGGGTGCCACAAAGCGTATTTGCGAAATGATTGTTCAGTCATTTAACAAAAATTCCAAGACAGAGTACGTTGCGGTTCGTTTCGGTAACGTTTTAGGTTCAAACGGTAGTGTTATTCCTCTTTTCAAAGAGCAGATTGAAAAAGGTGGTCCCGTTACTGTTACACACCCCGACATTATCCGTTACTTTATGCTTATTCCCGAGGCAGTTTCCCTTGTTCTTCAGGCGGGTGCTTATGCTAACGGCGGTGAAATCTTCATTCTTGATATGGGTTCACCCGTTAAAAT
>JAZRFO010000310.1:0-8132 GCA_045643685.1 Acutalibacteraceae bacterium | reverse complement strand
CTGTACGGATTCTTACGCTGTTAGTTGCAACCATACCTGTGCCTGCATCACCTTCAGGTGGGCACATCGGGATACCTTCCTGAAGATCGCCATCTTCGTCAAGAAGCTTTGCGCCTTCTGCTGTAAGAACGCCTGCAGACTCACCTGCAACAAGAACCTTTGGAAGAATTTCACGGATGCTCCAAGGATATTTGCCTGCTATAAGGTTATCGAACTTTGTAAGCATATCTTCATCATAATTATGGCCTGTCATTGGGAACATACCTGATGCTTCGCCAATACCGAGAACCTTTTCACCTGTAAGAAGAGTATGAATAAAGCCTGCAAGAGTTGTGAAATATTTAATATCCTTAACGTGGTCTTCACCATTTAAAATTGACTGATAAAGGTGGGCAATGCTCCAACGCTGAGGAATGTTGAAATTAAATTCCTTTGTTAAAATTCCTGCTGCCTCACCTGTTATTGTGTTTCTCCATGTACGGAAATCTGCAAGAAGCTCGCCCTTTTCGTTGAATGGAAGGTAGCCGTGCATCATACCGCTGATACCGATTGCTTTAAAGGATTTGAGAGTAACATCATACTTTTCCTTAACATCTGCTTTAAGAGATGCGTAGCTTCCCTTAAGACCTGCATAAATTTCGTCAAGGCTGTAAGTCCAGATACCATTTTTAAGGCTGTTTTCCCAATCGTAGCCACCTACTGCAAGCACTGCGCCTGCATCATCAATAAGCACTGCTTTAATTCTTGTTGAGCCAAACTCAATACCAAGAATAGCTTTACCGCTTTCAATATACTGCTTCATACCAAATCTCCTTATATTTCAATATTTAATTCTTTTATTTTATCCCTGAGCGCCTGGAAATCAGAAAGGGCATCAGGTTTATTTAACGGATTTCTCAAAAGCGCAGCAGGGTGATATGTGCCCATAAAAAGAATATTTCCCTTTTTAATAAACTCACCATGTTGCTTTGTAACCTTAAAGTCTTCAGATATTAGCTTCTGCGCCGATATTCTGCCGAGGCACACTATAATTTTCGGCTTTATAAGGCGTGTCTGCGCCCTGAGCCACTCAATGCAGATTTCCTGCTCCGAGCTTTCAGGGTCTCTGTTTTGAGGTGGTCTGCATTTTACAATGTTTGCAATGTAAATGTTCTTTTTGCGGTCAAGACCGATTACCTGCAGATATTTATCAAGAAGCTGACCTGCTTTACCAACAAATGGCTCACCCTGTAAATCCTCGTTTTCACCGGGTCCCTCGCCAACAAAAAGAATATCTGCATTCTCGTTACCCACACCGAAAACCACGTTTGTACGTGTGGAGCAAAGCTTGCATTTTTCGCAGGAAAGACACTGACTTTTTAATTCCGAAAGGTTGTTATATGTCAAGAATAATCAACTCCTTGGGTGCTTTAGTCAGATTTTCGTACCCTTGGGCAGTTATAACCGCCATATCTTCGATTCGCACTCCGAATTTATTTGGTAAATAAATTCCCGGCTCAACAGTAACAACGTTACCTTCTTTGAGCGTATGCTCGCTGCGTGGTGAAAGATTAGGAAGCTCGTGAATTTCAACGCCTACTCCATGACCTGTGCCGTGGCCGAAATATTCACCATAGCCTGCATTTTTTATAATATCCCTTGCGGCTGCGTCTGCTTCCTTACAGGAAACACCGCTTTTGAGTACCTCAAGAGATTTAAGCTGCGCCTGTAAAACAATTTCATATACCTTCTTTTGCTCAGAAGAAATCTCACCAACAGCAACAGTACGGGTCATATCACTATGATAGCCCTTGTAAACCGCGCCGAAATCTAATGTTACAAAATCCCCTGCCTGAACTACATTTTCGTCAGGCACACCATGAGGCATTGAAGTCTTTTTACCTGAAACTGCAATAGTTTCAAAGGAAAGGGCTTCTGCTCCGTGGGAAAGCATATAAAAATCAAGCTCCAAAGCAATCTGTTTTTCCGTAACACCGGGTTTTATAAAACCAAGAATATGAGAAAATGCATCTTCTGCAATACCCTGAGCAATTTTTATGTTTTCAATCTCTTCTGTAGTTTTCACCATACGAATCTCGTCAATTTTCTTTTCAAGACGCTTGGATGGCGTAACTCTGCAAGGAAGAAAGGCGGTTTTAAGAAAATCTGCCATGCTGACAGTAAGCCTTTCTCTTTCTGTGTATATTTTAAGAATGTTGTTTTCTTTAATGTAATCCTTAATTTCAACAGAAACCCTTGTAACAAGCTGAGAACGGCAGGTGGCTTTCTTCTGTGCCGCTTCAATATATCTGCTGTCAGTAAAAAATAACGCATCATTTTTTGTTACTAAAAGATAGCCGTCTGTTGATGGAAAATCTGTAAAATACCGCCTGTTTTCAGGGGAATATATAAGAATTGCTTCCTGAGAATTTTTGAGAAACTTCTGAAGCTTATTTATTTTCTCCATAGTAGCCCTGCTCCTTTAAAAATGCCTCACGAATAGGCGCTTCCTTAATACGATTTTTCTTGTAGTGATTTTTCCAGAACCATTTGTTATCAACAGGGTCTACAAGAAGAGGTACTGCACCGCAACGGTTTGCCGCTGCCACATCTGTAAAAACCTGATCCCCTACCATACCGATTTTTTCAATAGGCACCTGAAGCTTACGGGACATACGAAGAAGTCCGAGGGGTAAAGGCTTTTTAGCAAAAGCGTGGAATTTAACACCGAAGGTTTTCGAAAACCAATATGCTCTTATGTGAGGAGTGTTGGTTACCATTGCAACCTTTATACCTGCATCCTTAAGAGATTTTATCCAAGCAATTGCACCGGGAATTGTTGAAAGAGTTGCATCTTTAACTGTTGTGTTATCAAGGTCAAAAAGAATTGCTTCAAGACCCAACTCCCGTACAACATCGGGTGTGATATCGTGAATTTCACGGAACATATATTTAATTGTGGTGTCTTTTTCAAAACGCATATGACCACCCGCTTTTATACACATAAGATAACAGTGTAATCATAACACAAAAAAATAAAAAAATAAAGAGATGAAACCTAAAATAAGGTTTCATCTCAAGTTTTTTAATAGAACTTTCTCTTACGAGCAGCTTCGGATTTCTTTTTTCTCTTTACAGAGGGTTTTTCGTAGTGCTCTCTCTTACGTACTTCCTGAATAACACCATCTCTTGATGTCTGTCTCTTAAATCTACGAAGAGCGCTATCCAAAGACTCATTCTCTTTAACTTTTACCTGACTCATTTATAGTTCCCTCCCTCCGCTGTTACCAACAAAGGTATAAATATCAATATACATTTAGCATTATACATTGTCAACCGCCCTGTGTCAAGAGGGAAATTTATAAATATTTGTAAACAAACTGTATAAAAACCGATTTATTTATTTCTCTATATATTTTTCTGCCTGGAGTCGGAACATATATGCGTATTTACCGTCCAGCTCCATCAGCTCCTCGTGGGTGCCGTGCTCGATAATTCCACCATTTTCAAGCATATATATTTCATCTGCCATAACTGTTGTTGACAGGCGGTGTGAAATAAATATAACTGTTTTGCTGTCCGCCGCCTTTGACATAGACTGATTAAGTGAATACTCGGCAATCGGGTCAAGGTTTGCGCTGGGCTCATCAAGAATTGCAAGGGCACAATTTTTATAAAAGGCTCTTGCAATAGCAATTTTCTGTGCCTCACCACCCGAAAGGGAAACACCCTCATCATCAAATTCACGCAAAAGAATACTGTCGGTGCCATCAGGAAGAGTCCTGTCGAAGCTTGCGGCTTTCAGGGCATCCTCTACTTTCTCAACATCGTGTGAGTCATTCATTGAAACATTTTCGCCCAACGTTGCACCAAAAAGCGAAAAATCCTGAAAAACTGCCGCAAAATTGCGATGATATTCTCTTATATCCCATTCCTTTATATCAATTCCATTAAGAGTTATAACTCCCTCGGTTACATCATAAAGACGCAAAAGCAGATTCGTAAGCGTGGTTTTACCCGCTCCGTTATAGCCCACGAGAGCTATCTTTTTATAGGGTGATATTTCCAGATTGATGTTTTTGAGAACATATTTATCGGTACCGGGATATTTAAATGAAACATTTTCAAATTTTATTATGGGAGCTTCTTCAAAAACAGTAGTTCTTTTTCCCGAAACCATTTTTTCCTTTGCATTCATAAAACGGCGGAATTTCTCAACGTAAAGGCCGTTTTCCCTCACATTTATAGCAAACTGGCTTGTTATTGCAAAAACGCTATTGCTGATAGCTGCCGCTCCGTTAAACGTAGCCGCAAAATCGCCCATACTTATTTCTTTTGTGACTATGGCTTTGTAGCCCATAAGTAAGGTAATACCCAAATATATCAGAATTGTCATGGGTAATGATTCCTGACAGAAATATAATTTCCACTGCTTTGTAAGGTATGGAGAAACTGTTTTTATGCGGTCGATAATATTCTTATTATATCGCGCCTCAACCATTTTGCCTGCACCGGAAAGTCGCAGCTCCTTGGCATAATCCTGCAGATAAAACACCCTGCTGAAATAAAGATTTTTTCTGTCATAAGGTGTCATAGCCTCTGTTCTCTCAACATTTACTTTGGCTATGAGTCTTCCGACAGGTGTCATTATAGCAACGCATACCGCAACGAACACAAGACATATAGGGTCGATTGTAACAATAACCGCGCCTATTGTAATAACTCCTGCAATATTTGTAAGTATGTCCTGGGTATTTGACAAAACCGAGTATGCTCGCTCGTTCATAGCGTTCATCGCAAGCACAAGGTCGTTGTAATACTCAGGGTTGTCATAAGCTTCATAATCCATTTTTGCCGCTTTTTCATAAATGGTTTTATAAATGGCAAAATAGAGTTTTTCTTTTTGCTTCGGCAGTGATACTTCATAAAAGAGCGTTGTACAAAGATTCGTCACAATAACAAAAACGACGAATACCCCAAGTGCAATAGCCACCCTGTAGAAGTCCTTGCCCTCTGTAACAACATCTATTATGTATTTTAAAAGCACCACGTTGGAAAGCGTCCAGGGAAGGTTGGCAAGTACATCAAAAAACAAATAGCCGAAAACCATAAACGGCGTGTGTTTAAAGATGAACTTCAGCATATAAATATAATTCTTCAAGGAATTTGCTTTTTTCTCATTCATCGTCAGACACCCCCTTATAGCCCGAAGCCTGTAATTCAAACATCTCTCTGTAGGCTCCGCCCTTTTCCATGAGGCTGTTATGCGTTCCCTGCTCAGAAAACTCGCCCTTGTTGAAAACAAGAATATTATCGGAGAGCATTGCGCTTGAAAGACGGTGAGAAATATAAATAACCGTTTTTCCTTTTGTGCCTTCCATTAAAGCGTCATACATTTTACTTTCTGCAACGGGATCAAGTGCCGAAGATGGTTCGTCAAGAATAGCAATTTCAAAATCCCTTGCGAAAAGCCGAGCAATTGTAACCTTCTGAGTTTCACCGCCCGAAAGAAGTATTCCGTCGGGGTCAAATTCTTTAGTAAGAATTGAATTTTCTTTATTGGGAAGCTTACCTATTTTCTCATAAGCACCTGCGGTTTTAAGAGCATTTACAGCAATTTCTCTGTTTTGCTCCGTTACCTCCTCCGTCAGGACATTTTCGGAAACAGTCATTGCGAAAACCCGGTAATCCTGGAATACCGATGCGAATTTTTCGCGATATTTCAGCACATCATATTCCTTGATATTTATTCCGTTATATAAAATTTCGCCTTCCGTTACGTCGTAAAATCTCATAATAAGCTTCGAAAGAGTAGTTTTACCGGCACCGTTATGACCTACAACTGCAATGGTCTGCCCTTTTTCTATTCTGAATGAAACGTTTTTTATAATATACGGCGCGTTTTCGCTATATCTGAAGCTGACGTTTTTAAATTCGAGGCTACTGAAATCCCCGGGGATAATATCTCCTCCCTGAATTTTCGGCTCATAATCAAGGAACTCCCTTAAATTCTGTACCCACAGACAGTGCTTCTGTTGCATTGCAAAGTAATGAGCAAGCTGATTGAGCTTGTTACGGCAGGTGCTTATGGCTGAAACGAGCACCGAAAAATCAGAAATAGCAATATCGCCCGTTACCATAAGTCGATAACAACCATACACAAAGCCACCCGTAACTGGTATTATTTCCGCAAAATAATCGGACACACATTCCAGCAAAGCGATTTTCCAACCATATTTTTTAATAACCGCAATATTCTTGTCTATGGCAGCGCGGAAGCGTTTTTCAAGAACAACAAATATATTTGTCGTTTTTATTTCCTTGGCAAAATCCTTTAAAAGAATCGTTCTTCTGACATAGTCCTTCTGACGCTCAAAGGGTGTCATATCCTTTTCTTTTTGAAGCTCCAGATTATTCTTAAACACACGGAAAGCAACAACAATAACAGGACAGACAAGAAAAATAAGCAAAAACGGGTCAAGAGAATAAAGATATACTATAAGCAAAATCAGGCTGACAACCGAGCCCATAGTCCATGCGGAGCCTTCAATAATTCTTTTGAAACCGCCTTTTTCTACAACCCAGGTTGCCCGATTGTATTTATCAAAGAAATCGGGATTTTCATAGCAGCCCAGCTCCACCTCCTGCGCCTTTTTAAAAATCAACGAGTTAATGTAGCTTTCGCATTTTATTTCAAATTTTATTCGCACTGTATAAACATTTATATAACCTAAAAGGTCAACAAGAAGCTTACCGATTACTATGACGCACATTTTAATTGCAAATTCTTTGAATGTTCCGTTACCCTCTATAATTGAAAGAGCGGTTTCAAGAAACATTACATTCACAACTACCGCATAATAAACATTCTCCGCAATATAGGCTAAATATATTATAAAAAGAGATACAGGCGCACACTTCAAAGCGCAACCAAGCATAAAAAATGTATTTTTCAACACGTGAGCTTTTGGTTTAGGTTGTTTTTTTGCAAATTTTTTCATTCTTTTTCTCCGACGACAAAGATAAAATTGTTAGTAAATTGTATATAAAAAAAGCTCTATTGTCAATATAAAAAGGGAAGCTATAAAGCTTCCCTTTAAAGATTAAAATATATTTTCGGTCAAGGTAATAATAGTGCAAGATATGGATGCAGAAGGTGGCTTTGCCGAGTGTAGGCGTATCAACCACTCACAATCGAGATAATAATGGCATAAGATGCGGGTGCAAAAAGACTAAGGGGAGGTCTTGCGACCTCCCCTGTTATAAATATTTTCTGTCAAGGTAATAATAGTGCAAGATTGGGTTGCAGAACGCGGATTTAGGTTGCGCCGCTGTATCAAGATACAGCAAGCAGACTAAATCAAGTGCTGCGCCCAAGATTGTGCTATTATTTTGCCATAGCGCCGATTTCCATCATGTAAGCACCGATCTGAGCACCGAATTCGGGTGCGCCATCCATGATGAGTTTACCCTGCTGAACGGATTCAATCATATCGTCGATGGACATAAGAATACCGAGAGCGCTGTCAAGGTTATTGAAGCGCATGGTAAAGAAAGGAAGAGCACGTTTGTATTCGCCTCTGCCGGCTTTACTTTTACCTGCTTTGATTCTGATATAAGCGGAAACAGAGTCTTCGCCGTCAACCTTCCAAGCATAAACACGGTCGGGGCTCTTTGAGGTCCAATCGTGAATTTCTTTATGACCCATTTTGTTAAGAGTACTGATACCTGAAGAAAGAAGGTAGAAATAGCACTTAACTGTAAGGCGTTTGTCCTCTTCTTTTTCCGGGGGTTTTTCGGCAGTGAGAAGGCTTGACATTTTAAGAAGAGCCATCATAAAGGCGGCTAATTCTTTAACGTTTGATAAGCCTATAAATTTGGGTAAGGTGGCGGGGCCGATTTTACCTTTAAAAAAGGCATTCATTGTTTCAACAGATTTAAACTGAAGTTCAACAAACTTCTGGTCTTTAATTCTGTAAGCAACTTTGTTAGCGTGAACGAGCCATTCGTCACCGTTTACAACAAAGTGAGTAGCCCACTTTCCTTCGGGAGCATCGGGGTCAAGACAACTAACCTGATAAATGCAGTGAATGTTTTCAAACTTCTTCTGAAGTGAGGGTACATCTGCAACGATAGTTTTCAAGAGGGGCAAC
>JAZRFO010000309.1:0-4195 GCA_045643685.1 Acutalibacteraceae bacterium | reverse complement strand
ACTCAGGAAACTCTCGATAAAGCAAACCACAGAGAAGATATAATTGACGAAAAGACCACCTTTGTTACCATTGACGGTTACACAAAGGGTACAGGTACAGGTAGTTGCGGTCCTGCAACCCTTCCTCAGTACTCAATTGATGCTTCAAAGGAACTTACATTTAACTTTGTAATAGCACCTTCCAAAACCAAGTGAGGTAATATATGAAAGTCAGTAAGAAAGTTATAAATTACGAAGATAAACTTTTTAAAGAAATATTGTCACTTCGTCGACAGGTATTTTGTGGCGAAATTGGTGAAAAAACAACGTATATTAAGGATGCCCGTGATTTAACGGGCATCCATACCGCATTTTATATCAATGATGTTATCGTAGGTTGCGGTAGTATTTCTGATAATGGTAACGGTGAATTTGAAATTTACGGTGTTGTGGTTAAAGAGCATTATAGACATTTCGGTATGGGTTCAGAAATAGTTGAACTTCTTAAAACTAAGGGCAGAGAGCAGGGTGCAAAAGTATTTACTGCGGAATTGCCCCTTGGTGTGTTACCGTTTTTTGAGAAAAATGCTATGCCTAAAAGCGGTGTGCCTACTACTAAAAACGGCAAGAAATATATTAAATGCACCGAAAACCTTGTGTTTGATGGTGCTAAATGGATTCAGTTCGGCGGTGAACACCACGCAGTTATAGTCCGCGAGGATTTTGAGGTATCAAAAAAAGACGGAGCCGTACTTTTTGTCAGCGGTCTTGGGTTTTGTGATATTTACATTAACGGCAAAAGCATAAGTGACAGAGTTCACGCACCTGCGTGGACAAATTATAAAAAGTTTGATACTGCAAGTATGGAATACCCCATATTTGACATTATGACCACACGTATTCTTTATGAGAAAATCGACGTTTCAAAGTTCTTGAAGAAGGGCAAAAACACAATTGTTTTCCATATCGGTGGCGGTTGGTTTTGTCAGCGTGAGTGCCCCAATGAGGGAGTAAAGCCCTATGGTGATTTACTCCTTTGTTATAAGCTTTTACAGGGCGAAAAAATTCTTGCTTCAAGTAATGAAAACACAAAATACAGAAAATCATTTATAAAAAGAGCAAACCTTTATTATGGTGAGGACCAGGATGCACGTCTTGGTGGTTACGATTTTTCGGATACTTCTGAGGATATAAGCGAATGGGTAAAAGCCCATGTGGTGAAAGCCCCTGTTTCTGTATTGGAGGAGCAGACTTGTCTTCCTGATAAGGTTATAAGAAAATTAAAACCCAAATGTATTTTCCGCAAGGGTGATTACGCCATTTACGATGTGGGTGAAAATATTTCGGGTTACCCCGTAGTGGAATTTATCGAGGATGCCTATACGGGTGAAAGCTGTACTTTGCGTTTTGCCGAGGAACTTACCGAGGATGGGGGACTTGCATTCCATTCTGCAGGCGGGGAATTCCGTATGCAGAAGGATACGTTTATTTACGATAATAAGTGCAAAGAATTTTATCCTCGCTTTACATGGCACGGCACAAGATATTTTGATGTGCTCGGTAGAGTGAATGTCAAGGAATACAGAGTTGTTCACACGGACATTAAACCCATCGTTTCCTTTAAATCTTCCAACGAAACTCTCCAATGGATTTTTGATTCCTATGTAAGAACACAACAGAGTAACGTTCACGGTTGTGTGCCCTCGGACTGTCCTCACAGAGAGCGTCTTGGTTACACGGGTGATGGTCAACTTACGGCAGACGTGGTTATGACCGTGTTTGATGCGGAGAAAATGTACCGTAAATGGATGCAGGACATTGCGGACTGTCAGGATATTTATACAGGTCACGTTCAACATACGGCACCGTTTTACGGTGGCGGTGGCGGTCCCGGTGGTTGGGGCGGTGCTATGGTAATAGTACCCTATATATTCTATAAACATTACGGTGATAAAGAGATACTTGAAAAATACTATCCCAATATGTTGATGTATTTTGATTATCTTGATGCACACAGTGAAAACTCACTTGTAATGACCGAGGAAGCAGGAGGCTGGTGCTTAGGTGACTGGTGTTCACCCGAGGACAGAAACCTTATTCCCATACCCTTTGTAAACACATATTTCTATTTAAAAACCCTTACAATGGCTATTGAAGCGGCAGAGGTAATCGGTGAGAATCCCGCGTCCCTTAAAGCACGTTACCAAAGAATCAAAAAAGCATTTCTTGATAAATACTACGATAAAAAACGCGGAACCTTCTGCAATTCTGTTGAGGCGAGTGATGCTTACGGTTATGACCTTGGTTTCGGTAATGAAAAGACCCTTAAAGCCATAGTTGATAAATACGAGGCTCTGGGCGAATTTGATTGCGGTATTTTCGGTACGGATATACTTATACGCACCCTTTGCGAAAACGGATATAAAGATTTAGCATTTAAGCTTCTTACATCCGAAAAGGAAAATACTTTCTACAATATGAAAAAGCACGGTGCAACAACCCTTTGGGAAAACTGGAATGGAGCTCATTCTCATAGTCACCCGATGTTTGGCGCAGTTGTGAAATATTTAGTAGAATATTTTAACGAAATATAAGTAAAAATTCCATCAACATTTTGTGTGTTGATGGGATTTTTTCAGTTTTTAGAAAATTTACTGAGACTTTTTGGTGTTTCATTCGTTTAATAAATGAAGAGGAAAACAACAGGAGGTTTTTATGAGCACTAAAAAATTTGTTAAATATTTACTTTGTTTTGCAATGGCTTCAATTTTGATGGTTGGTTTTTCGTTTTCCGTTTCGGCTAACGGACTTGATATTAATAATGTTGAAATAACTTCGGACGATATTCAGGTTGAGAATACCGAAACGACTGAAGAATATGATCCGCATGACGATTGCTTAGGGTTAGGAGATATTTGTGACGGTCAGATTGCCACATATTACCCTGATGTAGATGATGGCATTTGTGAGGGTCAAGTTGCTGTGTTTGAGGAAACCACGGAATATGACGATTCAACCATAACAATTACACCCATATATGACCCTGATATAGATACGGCTATTTGTGATGGTCAGCTTGGTGATTATGAGGATTATACGGAGTATGATGATTCTACTATAACAATCACTCCGGAATATGATTATGAGGCTGAAGGCTTTTCAAATAATGAAAAGAATACTGCGAAAAAAACTAATGTCAAAGAGCACAACACAGATGCTTATGTGACGAGAACCACAGAAACGAAAACAGACTCGCCAACAGAAACTGCAAACGAGAATGTTGATGAAAAAGAAAAACCTTTTTCTTGGGGTTGGATAATTGGTGGTATAGCAATTGCTGTTGTAGGTATTGTAGGCATAAGCGCTGTTATTATAATTAAAAAGAAAAAGTAAATAATCAATTAATATTAATAAGTTTTAAAAACAGTTTTTGAAAATGAAAACCCGCCTGACTTTTGGTCAGACGGGTTTTTAGTTTATCTTATTTTTCCATTTTCAATAGCGGCTTTTTTTACGGCGTCCGCTACTTCGAAAGCAACGCTTCTGTCAAGTGCGGAGGGAATAATGTTTTCCTCATTAAGCTCGTTTTCGGGAATGTGGTTTGCGAGAGCGTAAGCCGCCGCAAGCTTCATTTCTTCAGTAATATCCGTAGCACCGCAATCAAGGGCTCCGCGGAAAATACCGGGGAAAACAAGCACATTGTTAATCTGATTGGGGAAATCCGAACGACCCGTACCCACAACTTTTGCACCGGCTTTTTTGGCAAGGTCGGGCATAATTTCGGGTGTGGGGTTTGCCATAGCGAAAACAATTGCGTCGGTGTTCATTGATTTAACCATTTCTTCCGATACAATACCGGGGGCGGAAACACCAACAAAAACATCTGCATTTTTAATTGCAACGTCGAGAGCTCCTGTAAGCTTTTCGGGGTTTGTGATTTTGGCAAGGTTTTGTCTTTCTTCGCCTAAGAGAGTGTCATTTTCGTCAATAATACCGCGCTTGTCAACAAGCACCATATTTTTTGCGCCTGCGGCAATAAGCATTTTTGAAATTGCAGTACCTGCCGCACCTAAGCCGTTTACAACGATTTTTACTTCCTCGATTTTTTTGCCCACAACTCTTAATGCGTTAAGCACACCTGCAAGAACAACAACTGCGGTGCCGTGCTGGTCATCGTGAAAAATCGGTATATCGCAGATTTCTTTTAATTTTCTTT
>JAZRFO010000308.1:0-2074 GCA_045643685.1 Acutalibacteraceae bacterium | reverse complement strand
CCATAATATCAGGAACAAGGAACTCGCCGTCAACAATCTGAGTTTCGCCCTTTATATCCACTCTCAACCCGCTTAAATCCTTACCGTTGTCCACACCCTCAAGGCAGTATACAACAGGACCGCGCATAAGTGCCACTCTGCCCGAGTTTGTATGGACTTTTTTATTTGCGGATATAAATCTTTCGGGCATTTGGAAATTAATTTTAATTTGGTCATTTTCTGTTGCTTTTATGTGAATATAGCCTTTTTTCAAGGTATATTCTTTATTTACAGTAAAATCCTTGCACCAACCGGGAATTCTCAAAGCCACAAAAGATTTTGTGTTATTTTCGAGAGTTATTACTACTTCGCCATCGGAGGGGTATGATGTTTTTTGGGTAACCTTAGTATTTTCAAAGTCCATCTGTGACTCAATATACTGATGAATAAACAAGGTATCCTCATTATATGAATACATATATTCCCCTATTGCCGCAATAAAACGTGTTATATTGGGTGGACAACAAGAGCAATCAAAAACCTCTTTGCGTTGGGTTATGGGGTAACGTCTGCCACCATCGGTACAGGGGTGAACGTTGTTGAAATCAACGTCTATTTCCAAGGGGTTTTCATAGAAAAAACCTTTACCGTCCATAGAAATACCCGACAATGCACCATTGTACATTACCTTTTCAACCGCATCCGCATATTTTGAATCCACATTAAGTCTTATCATACGGTTTGCGAAGAATGCAAGAGAAATTGCGGCACAGGTCTCCGCATAAGCATCCCTATTTGGTAAATCATAGTCAATTGTGAATGATTCACCGTGGCAGGTACTGCCCGTAGCGCCTGTAATATACATTCGTTTATTCACAACGTTTTCGAAGCAACGATCTGCCGCCTCAAAAAGTTCCTTATCATTATATAAATATGCAATATCTGCCGCACCTGCTAAAAGATACAATGCCCTTACGCAATGACCATCAGCTGTGCTACGCTCTCTCAAGGAACTGTCATCCTGATTATAAAGAAGGTTACAACCCTTGTACAATTCTTTGTCTTTAGAATTTGCACCATGGTTATCAATAAAGAATTTTGAAAGTTCAAGATAACGTTTTTCACCTGTTGCCTCGTAAAGCTTAACAAGTGCAAGCTCAATTTCGGGGTGACCGGGTGTTACAAAAGCCGCAGAATTTTCTTTGACGAAAACCTGTTCAATGTAATCGGCATATTTGCACATAGCGTCAAGAAGCGCCCTTTTGCCTGTGGATTTATAGAAGGCTACCGCCGCCTCCATAAGGTGACCTGCACAGTAAAGTTCGTGCTCACTTCTGTCGGTGAAGCGTTCACCCGTAACAAGGAAATGACTGTTATAATATCCGTTTTCGTCGCGGTTTTTTATAATCTTTTCAACCGCTTCATCAACGATTTTTATAAGCTCATCATTATCATAAAAGTACGCATTATAACCTACGCTCTCAATCCATTTGGCTATATCCGAATCCCAGAAAACGTGGGGCATATCGGGGTCCCCCTCTTTCCAAGTGCAGTCGAGAGCGTCAAAACGGTGGGTTTCCTTAAATCTTTCGTAAACGGATTTAAGGGTAATATTATTCACCATATCCTGCTTTACTTTCCAGAAACCGCCGTTGATTTTTATATTTTTGCATTCAATATTTTTCATATATATCACCTGTTATTGAGTATTGGTTCTACGCATTCTTTCCAACGTCTTGCTATAAGCTGATGACCGCAGGTTGTGGGATGAACACCATCCCAGAGAACGTTATAAATATCGGTTTTCTCTTTGTATTCATCAAACAAATCCTGTAAGGGTACGAAAACCGCACCATATTCCTCGGCAATTTTCTTAGCCGCTTCCCTGTAACCACCTATACGCTCTTTGAAGAAAAGGTCAAGCTCAGGTTCCTCTTTATCACCGAAAAATGGTTCCATAATTACTATGAGAGTGTCAGGATTTTTCTCTTTCACCTCGTCAAGAAGGTATCTGTAAATTTTCTCGTATCTGACCGGGTCGGAGCCTGATTTATGCTCCCAATTAAATATAATGTCATTTATACCGATAAGAATA
>JAZRFO010000307.1:0-3844 GCA_045643685.1 Acutalibacteraceae bacterium | reverse complement strand
GGTAATGCAAGTTTTCAGAACTCTCGCAGGTTATTCATACGGCAGAGCTGACGTAGTTCGTCGTGCTATGAGTAAAAAGAAACGTGACGTTATGGAAAGTGAGCGTAATATCTTTATTCACGGTTTAACTGACGAAAACGGCAATTGTATAATTGAAGGTGCGGTACGCAGGGGAATAGACGAAAAAACTGCTGACGATGTTTTTTCGGATATGATATCCTTCGCATCATACGGCTTCAATAAGAGCCATACCGCCGCATACGGACTTGTGGCGTATCAGACCGCGTACCTTAAAGTTAAATATCCAAAGGCATTTATGGCGGCGCTTCTTACAAGTGTTATCGGCGACGTTACCAAAACCGTTATCTATATTAACGAGTGTGCAAGATTATCCATTAATGTTCTTTCACCCCACGTTAACAGGAGTACAAGCCGTTTTTCTGTAGTGGGTGATGATATTGTATTCCCGCTTTTGGGGATTAAAAATATCGGGAGAGCGTTGATTGATAAAATAGTAGCCGAATACAAAGAAAACGGCGCCTTTAAGAGTTACTGGGATTTCTGTAAACGTGTTAGTGGTAGTGAACTTAACCGACGAGCCCTCGAGTGCCTTATAAAAGCGGGTGCTCTTGACGGACTTGGTATGAATCGTTGTGAAATGCTCCGTAATCTTGATTTGGCTGTTGAAAGTGCCGCTAAAGAGAGTGCGATGTACGCAGGCGGTCAGTTGGATATGTTTTCTGTTTTCGGCGGTGAAGACTATTCCTCCGAGCCCGTTTTCTCAAAATGTGATGAGTTACCCAAAAACGAACTTCTTAATTTTGAAAAAGAAGTTGCTGGACTCTATTTCTCAGGTCATCCTCTTGAAGAATACAGGGCAGTAAGCGAGGGTCTTAAATGCCCCAAAACTGCAGAGCTTTTTGAGTATCTTGAAAGCGGTAAAGAAAGCCTTATTGATAACCGCAAGGTTCAGTTTATTGGTATTATAAACTCTGCTAAAAAGAAGGTTACCAAACGTGATGAAATAATGGCGTTTTGCGGTGTAGAAGATTTGTACGGAGAAATTGAAATGATAGTCTTCCCCAAGGTACTTGCGGAGTTTTCGGGTGTCCTTACTGTAGGGAACATAGTTTTAATTGACGGCAGACTTTCTGTAAAAGAAGAGGAAATAAAACTTCTTGTCGAAAAAATTTCCGTAGCGCCTAAGTCCTTACAGGAAATTGGTATTACACCTAAAACAGAAGAAAAACCTTCATCCAAACAACGCAAGGGCTTGTTTTTGCGTTTGAATAAAAAGGACGACAGTTTAATAAAGTCTCTGAAAAATCTCGTATCTATATTTGAGGGAAACACACCTGTTTACCTTTATTTTGAAGATGCAAAGCAATACGAATTTTTGGGTAATGATTATCTTACGACTGTCAATAACCCGATGATTAAAGAGTTGAAATTAAAATTGGGTGAAAATAACGTTGTTTTTAGGCAATGAGTGTGAAAAAATTGTCATTTACTCTTGTTTAATTCAATAATGTATGATATAATCCCATAGATTTAATATCACATATAATGTGTTATGGAGGTACTGAAATTGAAAACTATTGGTGTTCTTACAAGCGGCGGAGATGCTCCGGGTATGAATGCTGCCATTCGTGCAGTTGTTAGAGCCGGTTGCGAAAGCGGAATGCGTGTTATGGGTATTCGTCGCGGTTATAAAGGTCTTATTGAGGGCGATATGTACGAAATGAACCTTCGCTCCGTTTCCGACATTATCCATCGTGGTGGTACTATGCTTTACTCTGCTCGTTGCACAGAGTTTGCAGACCCCGAAGTACAGGATAAAGCCGTTGAAGTATGTAAAGAATTCGGTCTCGACGGTATTGTTACCATTGGTGGTGACGGTACTTTCAAGGGTGCTCGCGCTCTTACTCTTAAGGGTATTCCCTGTATCGGTATTCCCGGTACTATCGACAACGATATTTCATCCTGTGATTATACAATCGGTTACGACACCGCATTGAACACAGTTATGGATATGGTTGACAGAATCCGTGATACAACAGAGTCACACGACAGATGTTCAATCGTTGAGGTTATGGGCAGAAACGCAGGTTATCTTGCACTTAACGCAGGTATTGCAGTAGGTGCTACTTGCATTCTTATCCCTGAGATTGATTATGATATTGATTCATACATAATCGAGCGTATGAAACGTACACAGAACACAGGCAAAGAACATTTTCTTATTGTTGTTGCTGAAGGTGTTAAGGGTATCGACGTTAACTCTCTCGCTAAATATATCGAGCAGAAAACAGGTGTTGAAAGCCGTGCAACTGTTCTCGGTCACGTTCAGCGTGGTGGTTCACCCTCAGTTCGCGACAGAGTTCTTGCAAGCCAGATGGGCTTCCATGCTGTTCAGCTTCTCAAAGAAGATATCGGTAATAGAGTAGTTGTTGTTAAAAACGATAAAATTGTTGACTACGATATCATCGAGGCTCTTAATATGAAGAAGTCTATTGACCCCGAGCTTTATCGTATCGCTAACGAAATTTCTATCTGATTTAATTTCAAAATTTACCATCCTCGATTTTCGGGGATGGTTTTATTTTTGCTTAAATTGTCATTTTTATTTTTTTCATCTTTGCACAAATTAAATCTGTGAGTGCGGAGGTGTGAAAATTGAAATTTAAAAAGGCTTTTTTGTCCCTTTTATCAATAATTTTGTGCTGTGTTTTGTTGTTTGGGGTGTTCTCGGCACAAAGTTTTCGGAACACCGCTTTGGCGGATGTTAAGTTATCAGGTGTAACTGGCAGACTACAAAAAATCGGTGAGGATTTTTTTGATGTTATCAATAAGGAAAAAGATAAAACAGAACCGAGAATAATAAATGAGAATCAATATGAAAAGGTGTATCTGGGTGGTTATCCTGTTGGTCTCAAATTATATGCAGATGGTGTGATTGTGGTGGGTACAGAGTCGGTGGATACTTCAACAGGTAACATTAATCCTGCTGCCCTTGCAGGTTTAAGAATAGGGGATATTATAAAAAGTGTAAATGGTGAGAAGGTCAACACCAATCATCAGGTTTCATATTTTATAGAAAAAAGTCAGGGAGAAAACTTACAGTTTGAGATTCTACGAGGTAGTGAAATATTAAACGTTACGTTCAAAGGTGTATTTTCCGTAAGTGAAAGTAAATATAAGGCGGGACTCTGGATAAGAGACAGCTCCGCAGGGATAGGTACTGTCACCTTTTGTAAAACTGATGGTTCATTTGCTTCTCTCGGACACGCAGTTTGCGATATTGATACAAAAGAAGTGTTGCCCATTTCTCAGGGTGAGTGCACAGATGTTAATATAACAGGTATACAAAAGGGCAGTACCTCTGTAACCGGTGAAATATGCGGTGTGCTTGAAAGGGAAGAAACAGGAGAAGTTTTTTACAACGGTAATCTGGGCGTTTATGGTAAATTTGATAATGCCACTCAGACCGAACTCTGTGAAATAGCCACGCCTGACGAAGTGAAAACAGGAAAAGCAATGGTATACACAACTATTGAAAATGGAATTCTTACACAGTTTGAAATTGAAATTATTTCAATTGATAAGAGCTCAGAAGAAAATAAAAACCTTATTATAAAAGTACGCGATAAAGAGTTGATAGAAAAAACAGGGGGTATTGTACAGGGGATGAGCGGTTCGCCCATAGTACAGGACGGCAAAATTATCGGTGCGGTAACCCACGTGTTTTTGAATGACCCCACAGGGGGTTACGGCATATTTGCGAGTACAATGTACGAAAAACTTGAAACCGCAGTTTATTAATCTTGCAATATCAAAAAACTTA
>JAZRFO010000306.1:0-3104 GCA_045643685.1 Acutalibacteraceae bacterium | reverse complement strand
TTATATCCTCCCATTTGGAGAAAACGATATTCTCATAAATATTGCTTCGTATCTGTGTGTTTATTCTTGTACCCACAATAGTTGTAAGCCTCGACGTAGCGGCATTTACTAAAATCTGTGTAACTGCCATACCGATTACCATTGCGGCACTTGTTATAATCTGTTCACTGTCTTTACTCGGTGAAACAACGGCATCAATGAGATATTTGGATGCAACACTTGAACCGAGTCCCATAGCAATACCAAACACACCCACAACTATATAAAGAAAAACTTCTTTTTTATAGTTGAGAATGTATTTAAAAAGCCATTTCCACTCGGTAGCCATGCTTTTAAACATTGAGCCTTTTTTTCCAATTTTTCTCATTCTTTATCTTCTTTCTTTATTTCTGCCGACGTTTTTTCGACATAACTAAAATTATTATACAATGTTTACGGTAAAAAGACAATACTTTTAACAATAAAACGACTCTGTGTAAATTCCTCTTGCAATTATTAGATTTTTGTGTTACCATTAGTTAGAACATTTGTTCTAAAAGTAGGTGTATTTTTACGGAAAAATATGTATTAATCTATTTTTTGTTGATATCTCTGATAACGGTTATAATCACCGTTTATGATAAAAAAGCGGCTAAGAAATTTCCAAAAAACCGCATACCTGAAAAGGTGCTTTTTGCCCTTGCAATAGCGGGTGGAAGTGTTGCGGAATTTCTTACAATGCTTAAAATCCGTCATAAGACAAAACACCCGAAATTTATGGTGGGTTTACCCGTAATTTTCGGGTTACAAATAGCCATAATTATTGTGATTCTGAAATTTTTTGTACTATAATTAGAGTGTTGATTTTTAAAAGGCAGGTGATACCGTGGCAGACCGTAATACAAGAGTTCAATTCTTAAAAGGAGTGGGCGAAGCAAGGGCGAAAACCCTTGCAAAACAAGGGATTTTCAGCGTCGATGACCTTCTGCGAAACTACCCGAGAGCCTACGAAGACTGGAACAATATCACCACTATAAAAAACGCTCAGATAGGTGAAAATGTGTGCCTTAAAGCGGTTGTTGCGGAGAATCCTCAGGTGGTGCGTATAAACGGTGGTAAAATCCTTGTAAAAACCGCTATAGCCGACGGCACAGACTATATGCACATAGTTTTTTTCAATAATAAATACGTTAAAGACCAGCTTAAAGAGGACGAGGAATATCTGTTTTTCGGCAAAATAACTGAGGATAAATATCACGCAAAAACTATGCTTTCTCCAAGGTTTGAAAAATCTCCCGACAGACAACGAATTCGTCCCATTTATAAGGCTACAGCCGCACTTCCATCAAAGACCACCGAGCGTATTACGGAGGCGGCAATCAAGCAGACTGAGGGTCAGTTACAGGAGTTTATACCCTCTTACATCATTGAAAAATATAAGCTTATGGGCTTCGGGGATGCTATACGCAACGTGCATTTTCCCAATAGCGAAAAATCTTTGAATCTTGCCAAAAGACGACTGATTTTCGAGGAACTTCTGCTTCTTCAGATGGGTCTTTTAGGTGAAAAATCCTCGGGTATATGCCGCATTGCACCCGCTTTAGGTAAAGATTTTACTGATGATTTTTATAAATCCTTACCCTTTGAGCCTACAAATGCACAGAAAAGAGCAATTGCAGAAGCGGTTGAGGATATGAAAAAACCAAAGGCGATGAACAGACTTCTGCAGGGGGACGTTGGCTCGGGTAAAACTGCCGTCGCGGCGGCTCTTATGTACAATTCTATGCGAAACGGCTACCAAAGTGCACTTATGGCGCCTACTGAAGTCCTTGCAAATCAGCATTATAAAACCCTCAGGAATTTTTTTGGTGACGAAGTTAAAATTGAACTTCTTACAGGCTCCGTCACCGCCGCCAACAAAAGACACATACGCTCACGCCTTGAAAATGGCGAAAGCTTCATTGTTGTAGGTACTCACGCCATAATTCAGAGTGACGTTGTTTTCAAGAATCTCGGACTTGTAATAACCGACGAGCAACACCGTTTTGGTGTATCACAAAGAGCGGATTTATCTGCAAAGGGTGAAAATCCCCATACACTTGTTATGTCTGCCACACCGATTCCCCGTACTTTGGCGATGATGATATACGGCGACCTTGATATTTCCGTACTTGATGAGCTTCCTAAGGGCAGACAACCCATTAAAACCTTCTGCGTACCCACAAGCTACCACGAAAGAATTTATAAATTCCTTAGGAAAAACATTGCTCAGGGACATCAGTGTTACATTGTTTGCCCCCTTGTTGAGGAAACGGAAAGTGACCTTGTACCCGCTACGGAATACTACGATTACCTTAAAAGCACTTATTTTGCGGACTGTACACTTGGTCTTTTACACGGGCAGATGAAACCCAAGCAAAAAGACGAGGTTATGGGTCGTTTTTATCGGGGAGAAATTGATTTATTGATTTCAACCGTGGTTATTGAGGTAGGCGTTGACGTACCTAACGCTTCAGTTATGGTTATTGAAAATGCGGAGCGTTTCGGTCTTTCACAGCTTCATCAGTTAAGAGGACGAATCGGCAGAGGCTCCGTTGAAAGCACCTGTGTGCTTTTGTCCGATGCGCAGAATGACGAGGCAAAAGAGCGATTTGACATTATGTGCAAGACCACCGACGGCTTTGAAGTTGCTAAAAAAGACCTTGAATTACGCGGTCCCGGTGACTTCTTCGGCTCACGCCAACATGGTCTTCCCGATATGCGTGTTGCAAACCTTATGACGGACACACGTATTCTTTACGAGGCGCAAAAAACCGCCAAGGAAATTATTGACGGTACGGTGAAATTGCAAGAAAATGAGTCGCATGCCCTTCAAAATGAAGTAAATAAACTTTTCCAAAGAGTGAGCAGAAATTAAAACTGACGGTAAATACCCTTGCAGGTTATAAGGAGAGACTGTCGAGAAATCTGCAGGATGGCGTGTTTTTGCCCCGAAGATGTATATAGATACTTCGAGAGGGCAAAACACGACAAATATATGAAAAAAGAGTCTGATACAAATGTATCAGACTCTTTTTGCGTATATGTTCATGCTGGTTTATCGGCAGTCTATCATTCGGTTACTA
>JAZRFO010000305.1:0-11093 GCA_045643685.1 Acutalibacteraceae bacterium | reverse complement strand
AAGTACATCCTTTACCGATAAAACTGCAAAAGCAGGTGTAACATACAAGTACACTGTAAAGGCATATTATAGCTCATACTTCTCAGCATATAACACAAGTGGTGTTGCAGTAAGAAGACTTACAACACCCACACTCAAGAGTGCAACAAGTGCAAAAACAGGTATTACCTTTACATGGAACAAGGTAACGGGCGCTACAGGTTATATTGTATACCGTAAAACAGGTTCAGGCAGTTGGCAGAAATTAGCAACCGTCAAGGGTACTTCAACAGTAAAATACCTTGATAAATCAGCTAAAAAAGGCGTAACTTACACTTACACAGTAAAAGCCTACTACGGTACTTCAACAAGCGCACACAATACCAAGGGTATTGCTTGTAAAGATCGCTATTAAACCTATAACTTTACCCTCGCACATTACGTGCGAGGGATAGTTATTAAAAACAAAGGATTTTATTTTCTTTAATTTTGAATATAAATCTGATTTTCAGGAGGATTTATGTTAAAAAAATCTATTTCTTTAGTTTTATGCTTGGTTATGTGTTTGTCGGTTTTCACTATGACTGCTGCACCTACACTTGCCGCATACAACGTAAAAACTTTGTTCTCTGTAAAAGGAGAGAATATAGATGGTGATTTGCTTACTTATACCATAAGCATTACCAAGGAACAAAAGAATATCGGCGGTATTATTCTTAATGTGGACTTTGACAGTAGTGTTCTCAAACCTGTAAACTGCGGTCCTGTTGAGAGTACAACTACCGAGGATGGTACTGTTAACAATTTTAAGGGTACCTATGCATACGGCGTAAGCGAAAGCAATCCTAATATGTATGTTATCTCATACATTAATGATATTGCCGTATCTACTACACAGGCAAAGGGCTTTTTCAAATTACAGTTTAAAGTAATTGATGAAAGTCGTCCCTCTACCGATATAAAATTCTATTGCAAAGAGTATTACTCCACAACCGAAACGGATAAAAATATTACCCCTGCCGATGGCCTTCAGACTATCGCGGAGTATAATGATGTATCAACTCTTGCAAAGCCCTCTCTTAAAGGCGCTAAGCCCGATATTGATGGTATAAAGATTTCGTGGACAGGTGTTGAGGGTGCTGTTGGTTATCAGATTATGCGCTCAACAGCTTCAACAGGCTGGGAAAAAATCGCTGAAATCGGTGCTTCCGAAACTGAGTACATCGATACAGGTCTTGTAAGTGGTACAACTTACACATATACGGTTAAGGCATTCAATAACTACGGTATCAGTCTTTATGATGCTATTGGCGTTTCCTGTAAATACATTGAAAAGCCCGTTATAGCAGAGGTTAAAAATGCCGTAGGCGGTGTTGAACTCAGTTGGAATGCTACACAGGGTGCGGATTTCTATCTTATATATCGCCGTGCTTCAGGTGAAACACAATGGACACAGATAGCAAAGCGCAACGTTAACTCGGGTACTTTCTACAAAGATACAAGCGTAATTGATGGGGAAAGCTACGAATACGATATTGTTTCGGCTACGGATATTTATTCCACACCCAATAATGTTGAGGGTGACCCCATAACATATATTGCGGCTCCTACATTAACCGGAGCTACCAATGAATTGAAGGGTATCAAAATCACCTGGACGGCACATCCCTTGGCAACAAGTTACATTATTTATCGTAGAGATAAGGGTACTCAGTCACAGTTGGTTGAGATTGCTTATGCAACAGGTACTTCGTATCTTGATAGGGATGTAAGTGCAGGTAAGCTTTACGTTTATTCCGTAAAGGCTTGTACAAATCTTGGTGACAGTGCATATAGTACCACGGGTTACACAGTAACACGTGTAGCACATACAGAGGTTACTTCCCTTACTCTTGAAAAAGCGGGTGTTAACGTTCAATGGGCACCTGTAAGTGGTGCCACAAGCTACAATATTTACCGCAGAAACGCTTCCGAAAGTTCTTGGACAAAGGCAGGTTTTGTAGGTGCAGATGCTACCTCATTCAGTGATAAGGGGTTAGTTAGCGGTACAGAATATTACTATGCAGTTTGCCCCGTGGTATCTACATCCGAGGGTGCAAAGGTGGAGTCCGACCCCATCTATTATATAGCTGCTCCCGACAATATTAAGAGTGAAAATATAATTGAGGGTATCAAAATTACATGGGAAAATTCAAAGGGTGCTATTAAGTACATTTTAATGCGACTTGATGAAAACTCGGATTACAAAACAATTGCAGAGATAAATGCAAATGAGCCCCTTGAGTTTATTGACACCAATGTGATTTGGAACGAAAGCTACACTTATACTGTAAAGGCTATAAGCCCCAAAGGCGAAAGTCTTATGAGCGACACTTCCGCACCGCTTCTAAGAATCGGTGCTATGGGCACGGCGAACCCCGAACTTTATGAATGTGGTATCAGGGTTTCCTGGGTGCCTGTAAGCGGAGCCGATGCTTACGCCGTTTTCAGAAATGACGGTAGTGGTTGGGTTCAGGTTAATCAGGTAACTGAGAGCGAATATATTGACCAAAACGTAAAAAGTGCAAAGACCTATTACTATGCAGTTGCAGCGGTTATAAATGAGAGTCGCGGTATTCTTAACACAGATAATGCCGTTGGATTTACTTATATTGCACCTCCTGAAACTGTTACGGCAGCAAACTCAACATCTTGTGTAAAAATCACCTGGTCTGAGGTTGAAGGTGCAAAAACATACTATGTATACAGAAGTTCTGCATTTGAGGGTGCTTCATTTGAATTAGTGGAGAAACTCCCCGAAGGAACTCTTAATTATACAGATACGGATGTAAAATGTGGCCAAACCTTTATTTATACGGTTCGTGCTCACGATGGTGAAAAACTCAGCGGAAGTTCCGTTACTGCGAAAAATATGTATCTGGACGCTCCTGTTATAAGTGGTTTATCACGCACATATACAGGTGTTGCCTTCTCTTGGAAAAGTATAAAGGGTGCAGAAGGCTATAGAGTTTATCGTAAAGCCCAGGGGGATAGCGGTTGGACATATGTTGAAACAGTAAGTGCCGATACCCTTAAATATACGGATACAAAGGCACAAAACGGCAAGAATATGTATTATGCAGTACGTGCCGAAAGTGAAGATGGCTTAAGCGTTTACGTTGCTAAAAACATACTTTATATTGCCGCACCTCAACTTACTACATGCAATGTTACCAATGGTACCCAACTTAAGTGGGAAAAAAATCCTGTTGCAGACAGCTACAGAATTTACAGAAAAACAAAAAGTACCGATAGTTGGTCGTATCTTACCACCGTAACAGGAACATCGTATCTTGATAAAACGGCTAAAGCAGGAACTACATACAGATATACCATAAAGGCGGAGTCCGACGGTGTATATTCTTCTTATAAACCCGCAGGTTGGGCGGAAAGAAGATTGACAACTCCCGGACTTAAGTCTGCAAGTAATGGTTACGGATATATTTCATTTACATGGAATAAAGTTCAGGGTGCAACAGGTTACAGAGTATACCGTAAAGTTAACAATGCTTCTTCATGGACTTATTTAGGTAACGTTACTACCACATCCTATAAGGATACGAACGTAAAAAATAAGTCAACCTATACTTACACCGTTAAGGCTTATTATGGTACATCACTTTCACCATATAACAGCAAGGGTGTTTCTGTTAAGTATATTGCCGCACCGAAACTTACCGTTGCAAACAGAACAGGTAACGTAACCCTTACCTGGGATGCGGTTTCAGGCGCAAGCAGCTACTATGTTTATAGAAAAGCAGGTAATGCTACCTCTTGGACTAAGATAGCAACGGTTTCAAAGCCCGGCTATATTGATAAAAAAGTTTCCAACAAAACTACATATACCTATACTATAAAAGCCTACGGCTCAAAAACCACATCGGGCTATTATACTACGGGTTGGAAAACTCTTTATCTCGATACACCCGATATGCTCTCTGTCAAGAGTGCACGTAGCGGAATAACCTTTAAATGGTCTCCTGTAAAGGGAATTACCAGTTACTCAGTTTTCAGAAAAGAGGGTAAGGGCCCCTGGGTGCAGATTGGTTCCGTAAATGCCAAGACCACAAGCTATACCGACAAAAAAGTTGAAATGGGTATTAAATACACCTATACCGTACGTGCAAAATACGGTAACTATTTAAGCTGGTATGAGCCTAATATGACTTGTGCACACAAATATTAAGAAATAAAAATATGACCTGTTTCCGATAAGGGAACAGGTCATATTTTTTGTATTAATCAAATATACCGTTAAGTTGGTTTTCTGCTTTAACAGCAATTTCTTCCGCGGAAGCGGTTTTCATAAATTCTGCCATCTGAAGTCTTCTTTCGCTGAGTTCCTCGTACATTTTAGTTCTGCTTTCTGCAGAAAGTGGATAGAAAAACTTAGGAATAATACCAAGACTTGATGTAATAATGGGGATGCCAGTACCTAAAGCGAAAATCCACCATTTGGTTTTGTCGGTCTGTGTGCCGATTTCTTTACCCTGTATGTAACCGATTTTACCCATTACAACGTTGTTTACACCACTCATAATGGCTTGTTGAAGTTTGGAGATAAGGTCCATTGAAACACCCGTCATAGCCTCAGAACGGTAGCCGTATTTCCACTCGCTGTAGTCAAGTGCTTCATTCTTGATTTCTGCAGGGATAACTCGCCTTAAACCGTAAACACACATTTCAAGGATTTCCTCAATTGCCATCATTGGAAGTATAACGCCTTTTTTCTGGAAATTACCCTTAATAGAGCCTATTCCGAAAACGGTCAACCATAGCATATCCGTCCATGCATCCTCAAGAATCCACAATGCTTTTGTGGAAAATCTTTTGCGTAAGGGTTCAACAAAACTGTAACTGATGAATTTAATGGGGAAAGCAGGAATACCTACAATGGTTTTCCAGGTAATTGAACCTATAACATCGATGTAGAAATTCGTTCTGCTCTTACCTATACTGAAGCCCGATAAGAACGAGGACAGAAGATAAGTAAACATGGGCCTGTTGTGAAGAATAGCCTTGAAGCAATGCTTGACGGACGGTTGCTTGATTGACTGCGAAACTCGTTCACGGGAATTAAGTATGAAATATAAAGCAAAAATTGCCGAAAGCGCTGAACAAACAAGACCGAAGGAAGCAAATAATCGAGGTAGCTTTATGTTAATAACTTTGTTTGAAACAAGGTCATATATAATACCGAACAACTGCTTTGGCAGGTCTTCTACCAGATGAGATGCCACGTTTGCCGTAGCAATAAGCCGCGAACGCTCCAATGGTTCAGGGGTTATAGTGGAAAGAAAACCTGTTTTTGCAACGGCGGTAAATGTTGTTGCCGTTTCGGTTATGATACTCATGGCAAAATAGAATATCCATTTAGGAAGATAATCACCCGGAGTATCGGGGAAGAGGAAGGGTATAAGCCAATACCACATTCCAAGCACAGTAAGGGGAACCTCGCCTAAAAGCACATATGGTCTGAATTTACCCCAACGGGTACGAGTTTTGTCAACAAGAACACCGATAAAGGTGTCGTTAACTGAGTCCCAGGCAGTAGAAACTACATTTTGAATGGCAAGAAGATTAAAGTCAATTTTTACAACGTCATATATATATCGCTCTTTGTAATCATCAATGTTAAGACTTGCCGCTACGTCATTGAGAACGTAGGCAAGAGTTTCTTTTTTGCCCACGTAACGCCTTACTTCAGTAGTCTGTGGAGCCAAATTTCTCATCTCCTTTATTTTCGTAAATATTGAAATATATTTTCTACGGATATTTCGGGGATTTCTATATAGTATTCGGGGATACGCATTTTTTCAAGATAATGGGCATCCGAATCGGAAATTATTTTAAGATTATTAAGATAGGGGTGTTTTTCTTTCAATTCCTTTTCTTTACTCATATCGTAAATTTCTGCACAGTTAAAGCCAAAGCTTTCATCTATTGAGCCTAGGTTCGAAAGAATACTGAAAGAAGAACGGTCAATGTGAGCAGGGTAACATAATCCTCCGTATTTTGTTACGATTTCAACTGCCTTCATACAACTGATACCACTTGCGGTAATCAGTAGTTTTTCCTCTGTGCCGATTACTTCGTCATTCTCGTCGCAGATTAACTGTTCACCGAAAACAGAAGGTCTGTTTTTAACAGGGGGAAGGGTTGAGTAGACGTAATCAGAAAAACTCAATGCTTTTTCCAAATCGGGGAAGAGGCAGACAATATGTACTTCTTCTGAGGTGCATAACTCCATACCCGGAATAACTATAAGTCCTGCTTCTTTACCAGCTTTCATTACTGCGGGACAATTACGGGAGGTATTGTGGTCCGTAAGGGCTATAGCGTCATAGCCCATAATTTTTGACATATTGACAATGTTTTGCGGAGTCATATCATTGTCGCCACAGGGACTAAGACAGGAATGAATGTGAAAATCATATTGAATTTTCATATTATTTTTGAAATCTCAAATGCCAATTGGTAGGCATTTTTTGATGAAGTGAGAATAACAACGTCATTTTCTATGGCGCGTTTTTTGGCATCTTCATCCAAAGCGGCATTTTCTGTTAAGATGATACAGGAAATATCCGCAAGCACCGCCACACCGATTGAGTTTACATTGCCCATAACCGTAAGCCATATATTGCCCGATTGAGCACGTGACATTACCCAACTGAGCAAGTCACCACAGTAGCAACCATCGATTTCTTTTTCTGTGGCTATATCTTCTCCGCATAAATATGTAAGGTCTAATTTTTTTTGTAATTCATTTACTGTCATATCATATTTCCTTTATTTCTCTGAATGGTGCAGGAATAATACGTTCTAACTTTTCTGTATCATCAAGATTATCAATGTCCTGAAGCTCCTGTCTTGCTCTGAAAACACAGTCGTGCTCTGAGGTAAAACCGCGTACAACGTCCTCTGCGAGGGCTTTGCATCCCGGTGCACCACAGGTGCCGCAATCAAGTCCGGGGAAGGTCTTTAAAAGCTCCTTCATACGAGCCATTCTCTCCATTGCTTCTTGTACGTTGTCAGCAAGTTTCATAACGTCGTCACAGGGTTCAATGGGGGTTGACCATAACATTTCTTCAGGAATATCCTCGGATAAAAGATGGTTACAGGAAACGGGATTGTATTTTCTGAGCTTCATAAGTCTTGATTTTGCGATGAAGGGATTTTCAGCAGTTAAGCTACCGCCTACGCAACCTCCTTGACAAGAATTAAGCTCTATAAAATCAACACTGTCGAGATTTCCTCGTTCAACTTCTTCAAGGATTTTCATACAGTTTTCAATACCGTCTGCCGCAAGGGCATTATCCTTGAGAGTGCCCGATGCTTCGCCACCGCTTGTAGCCCAACCAATGCCGATAACACCAGAGTCGTGAAGCGCCATCATTTCATCATGCTCGGTGAATTTTTCCATAGCTTTGAGAAGATGGGGATAAATATCATTTATAGCAATAGCGCCGTCGATATTCGATTTATCCGTACCCATAGGTTGTTTAAAGGATGTGATTTTAGCAGGACAGGGGGATATGAAGAAAACACCGATTTCTTCGGGTTTTAAGCCTGTTTTAGCAACGGCTCTGTTTCTTGCGAGACGACCTGCTTCCTCAACGGGAGCATTAACGTGAATTATATTCTCAATAAGCTCCGGGAAACAAACCCTTATAAGCCTTACCACCGCGGGACATGCAGAGGAAATAGCGGGTTTAACATAGTTTTTGGTTTCGAGAAATCTGCGTGTTGCTTCTGAAACAAGCTCCGCTGCCTTTGAAACCTCGAAAACCGCATCAAAGCCCAAGGAGGGGAGGGCATTAAGAATTATATTGATATCGTCCAGATTGTTGAATTGCCCGTACAAGGCAGGAGCAGGAAGGGCGATTTTATATTTGTAATTTTCAATTTGTTCTAATGAATCGCGACTTGCATATTTTGCGTGGTGAGGACAAACGCGTATACATTCGCCACAGTCAATGCAACGTTCTTTTATAATACGTGCCTTACCATTACGTACGCGTATTGCCTGAGTGGGGCAACGCTTTATACAGTTGGTACATCCACGGCATTTATCTTTATCAAGTCGCACCGAATGGAAATATTTATCCATAAATACTCCTTTCAGGCTTTATTTTACGAAAACCTTAAGTTTGATTGTAGTTCCTTTTCCGACCTCGGATTCAATAATCATTTCGTCGGTGTATTTTTTGATGTTGGGAAGACCCATACCGGCACCAAAGCCAAGCTGACGTACATTGTCCGGTGCGGTTGAGTAACCTTCCTGCATAGCTAATGAAATATCGGGAATACCGGGGCCCTGGTCGGCTAAAACCACGGAAATACATTCGGGTGTGATTTCGGCATCAATAACACCGCCGCCACCGTGTATTACCAGATTTATTTCGCCTTCGTAAACAGCGATTGCCACGTTGCGTATAAGGCTTGTGGGAAAGCCCAATTCTTTAAGGGCTTTTTTTATTTTACCCGAAGCCTCACCGGCACAGGTGAAATCAGTTCCGCTGACATCATAATGTAAAACTAAAGGTTCCATTATACTCCGCAACCTCCTTTGAGACCATTTTTATATAAAAGGCCACAAGAGGTAAACATTTCAAAATTGGTACGAAGAAGAACTATTTCGCGTTCTTTAGCAAGGTCAATAATATCCGCATCGGGTTGCTTTCCGCGGACGAAAACGATGCATTTCATATCCATCATTTCCGCGGTTCGTACAACCTGAGGATTAACAAGTCCTGATAAAAGAACTGCCTGTTCTTTTACGTAAGCGAGAACGTCGCTCATCATATCACTTCCGCAAGCGGTAAAAACTTCATTTTCAAGAAATTCTTCACCGCAGATAAGTTCGGCTTCAAGAATTGATTTTATTTCACTTATTTTCATTAACAACATCCTCCGTAATAGAGTTTATATACTATTATAGTTTATCATAATAGAGGTTGGATTTCCATTATAAATTATGAAGGTTGAGCTAATTTCGAGTTAAATGTGCATAGAAAAATCCTTCGTGTATTTGTGCAATAGGTAAAAATGTTAAAAATATATCACAAAGCCCCAAAAAGTCGAATTTTGCTATAGACAATGGTGTGTTTATTGTGATATAATTCCGATATATGTGTTATTGTAAACTAATATATATAGTGCTTTGTTTTTATTCCGAAACGGAGCATAAAACATATTATTGAATGGAGGAAATCTGAATGGTCAAGAAAATCAGCACAATACCTTTTAAAGGTACGCCTGAGCAGAAAGCACAACTTGACGCAGTAATTGCAGAGTGCAAGGATGACAAGAGTCAGCTTATGCACGTAATGCAGGAGGCACAGGGTATTTACGGTTACCTTCCTCGTGAGGTGCAGGTAATGATTGCGGAGGGTATGGACATCCCGCTCGAGAAAGTTTACGGCGTTGCCACTTTCTACGCACAGTTCTCACTTTCACCCAAGGGCGAGTACGATATCTCTGTTTGTCTCGGTACAGCTTGCTACGTAAAAGGTTCACAGCAGCTTACAGAAAAAATCAGCGAAATTCTCGGTATTGAACCCGGCGAATGCACACCTGACGGTAAGTTCTCTCTTGAGGAGTGTCGTTGTATCGGTGCTTGCGGTCTTGCTCCCGTTTTCACAATCAACGGTGAAGTTTACGGTAAAATCACTGCAGACGATGTTCCCGGTATTCTTGCTAAATATATGAACTAAGCCTTATGCGCGAATTATCACTTAATATTCTCGATATTGCCCAGAACTCAATTGTGGCAGGTGCTTCGCTTACCGAAATTGTTGTTGAAGAAAACACCCGTGAGAAAACACTTCTTATTGGTATTTATGACAACGGCAAGGGTATGACAGAAGAACAGGTCAGAAATGTTCAGGACCCGTTTTTTACCACACGTACCACTCGTAAGGTCGGTATGGGTATTCCGCTTTTTAAAATGGCAGCGGAGCAGACGGGCGGGAGCTTTTCAATAGAATCCCAACCGGGCGTCGGCACAAGGGTTGAAGCCCGATTTAAAACTGACAGTATTGATTTTACTCCTTTGGGTGATATGTCATCAACAATAACTACTATTGTCTGTATGAACGAGGATAAGGATTTCATCTATACCCGTATTGTTGACGATGAAAGATTTGAGTTTTCATCCGCCGATATAAAGACCATTCTTGACGGAGTTCCTCTTTCGGAGCCGTCGGTTATGAGTTGGGTCGAAGGTTATATCACAGAACATACGGAACAACTTAACGAAAGGACGAAATAAAATGAAATCATTAGAAGAGTTACTTGCTATAAAACAAAAAGCTCAGGCTCAGATTGCAGCTCGTGATGCTGAAGGTAACGACGGCACAAGAGTTGTTGTAGGTATGGCAACTTGCGGTATCGCAGCAGGTGCACGTCCCGTACTTAAAGCTCTTACAGAAGAAATTGCTAAGAGAGATATCAAGCACGTTAGCGTTACACAGACAGGTTGTATCGGTATGTGCCAGTACGAGCCCATCGTTGAGGTTTTTGAACCCGGCAAAGAAAAGGTTACTTATGTTAAAATGACTGCTGAAATGGTAGCTAAAGTTGTTAACGAGCATCTTGTTAACGGTAACCCCGTAATCGAATATACAGTTGGCGCTGTAACAGAATAAGGAGGAAAAAGTAATGTATCGTTCTCATGTACTTGTTTGTGGCGGTACCGGATGTACCTCCAGCCACAGCGGAGAACTCATCGAGGCACTTGAAGCTAACATTAAAGAAAAAGGCCTTGAAGAGGAAATTAAAGTTGTAAGAACCGGTTGTTTCGGACTTTGTGCTTTAGGTCCGATTATGATTGTTTATCCCGAAGGTTGTTTCTACAGTGAAGTTAAAGTTGACGATATTCCCGAAATCGTTGAAGAGCATCTTCTTAAAGGTCGTATCGTTAAAAGACTTCTTTACAAAGAAACTGTTGAAGCAGATAATGTTAAGCCTTTGAGCGAAACAAACTTCTACAAAAAACAACACAGAGTTGCTCTTCGTAACTGCGGTGTTATCGACCCCGAAAATATCGAGGAATATATCGCTTACGACGGTTA
>JAZRFO010000304.1:0-1585 GCA_045643685.1 Acutalibacteraceae bacterium | reverse complement strand
CCAAACCTATCGACGTATGCGTTATGTCAGGGAGTATGCCAACTATCAGCGCTTGCAAGCCATTGAAATAGAACGCAAACAAAAACAGGTCAATGCCAAGAAGGCGGAACTGGAAACGACCCGTGAAGCGAAAGAAAAACTGTTGGAAGAGGGTGAAGCGGAAAAGAAGAAACTGGAGAAGCAGGAGAAGGAAAAACAAGGAATTCTCAATGGACTGAAGCGGAAACAACGAGGTATTCAGTCCGAAATCAATAAGAAGCGTCGTTCGGCCAATAAATTGAACGCACAAATAGACCGTTTGATTGAACAGGAAATCGAGAAAGCTCGTAAACGTGCGGAAGAAGAAGCACGTAAGGCGGGTAAAAAGCCTAATGAGAAATCAGCTGGTAAACAACCTGTCCAAAAGGGAACAGTGGATAAGTTCCGTATGAATAACGAAGACCGTCAGCTTTCAGGTACCTTTGAAAGTAACAAAGCCCGTCTCCCTATGCCGATTACAGGCCCGTATGTTATCGTGGGCCGCTATGGCCAATATGCGGTAACAAAGAATGTCCGTCTGGATAATAAAGGTATCGATATCCGTGGCAAGGAAGGTGCCAAGGCGCGTGCCGTATTCGATGGCGAAGTCTCTGCTATCTTCAAGTATAATGGTCTGAGCAATGTGCTGGTGCGTCATGGTAACTATATTTCGGTTTACTGTAATCTCTCTTCCGTTTCGGTGGCTAAGGGTAGCAAGGTGAAGGCAAGGGAAGAAATCGGTGTGGTTCAAAAGGATGCATCGGGTAATGCCATCCTTCATTTCCAGTTGCGCAAAGAAACGACGAAATTAAATCCGGAAGTGTGGTTAGGACGATAATCCCAAGGGTTTGCCGAAAGTATATGCATTTCCTACATCAAGGGGATAACCGTCAGATTGACAAGCGGAAATGGTGTATCTTTCCATGCAATCTTCTTGCACATCCTACACCAAGTGTTCTGAAAACGTGACCGTGTTTTTTTTAAACGCGGTCATGTTTTTTTAAAAGGCGGTCATCTTTTTAAAAAAGATGGTCATCTTTATATATGGTGTAGGTTGTGTAAGGTCAATGACAGAAATAGTTACACCGTATGGGCATTATGAATCAGACAATTAAGTCTCGGTTACGGATGTGTATGTAATTTGGGGAAATCTATGGGATTTTCAACTTTTTTGGGCTAAGTTCTTCACAGACTTTATAATTTTATCGGTCAAAATTAACAATATTATTCCAAATAATCAAACTTTTTCAAGAAAGATACATTTCTTAAGCCCATTTTTTAACATTTAACTGACTGAAAACAGCCCAAAAACGGCTAAGTCTGTGAAGAACTAATAATCAAAATAGTTATTAACCTTTAAAAATCAAAACTAGTTCAGTTATGTTAAAACATCTAAGATCAGTAGGTGCGTTCCTGTTGCTTGCGGCGATGTCTGGCGGAGTTGCAAATGCGTTACCTGTAGAAAGCGTGACTGGTGTAGAAAACATTCAGCAGAATGAAACTGCAACCGGTGTGGTAAAAGATGCTCTTGGTGAAACTGTTATCGGTGCATCTGTAGTTGTGAAAG
>JAZRFO010000303.1:0-2268 GCA_045643685.1 Acutalibacteraceae bacterium | reverse complement strand
TTTATGCTTCGGTAGTTTTCATACGCGTTGACGATACGGGTACGCTACACTCATTCTCCGAAATTTATGTTGATTCAAGCGAAGAGTTTTCATTCAACATTGAGATAACCGGTGCTGATGTTGTACTTGAAAATGCTGTTGTGTTACCTGAATCACACGGTGTAAAGGCGCAGTGTAAAGACAATACCGTAACCGCATCAATAAATAAAAAAGGAATCTATACCTTCCTTTTTAACAATGCAAATCAATATTACGGCTATACTCTTATGGTGCGCGAAAAGGTTGATGAAGACAAAGAAATTGCAGAATATATAGCGAAATATGGAGAGGATAATGTCTGGGTTATTGATAAAGGTGTGTATCAGTATGACTATGTCAACCTCGTTGCCCACAATGATCTGGTGATTTATCTTCGTGAAGGGGCTTTCGTGACTGCAAAACACCGTTATGATATTGACTGTGCCGAGGATGAAAACAAATATTCTGAGCCTACTGCACCGGGAGATAATGCTATAGGGCTTACAAGGTATCCGTTTATAAATTTTTACAACTGCAATAACATAACCCTTGCAGGTAGGGGTGTAATAGATATGACCCGACTTGACAGACGAGAGAGAAGAGGCGTTGTTTTCACCAACTGTAATAATGTTAATGTTAGTGATGTGAAAATTATAAACTCTCCCGAATGGTCGTTTATCTCATATTGCTGTACCGATGTAAGCATTGACAATGTAGATATCATAGGTAATCGTGGTAACTGCGACGGCTTTGCAATCTGTAACAGCCATAATGTAACTGTTGATAACTGCTTTGCGAGAGTGGCAGATGACACCTTTGAGGTAAAGGCTCTCGGCGGTACAATGGACAGCAAGAATATCACATTCACAAATTGCATTGCCTGGGGCGGATATGCAAGGTGCTTCGGCATCACAGGAGAAGTCAACAAGAAAATTTCCGATGTAGCTTTCCGTGACTGCGCTGTAATTTACCGTGACGGTATATGGGATAATGACAGAATCGGCTCACTTGTTGTTGTAGCAGAGCAGACCGAAGGCAGTATTGACGGAGTTCTTTTTGAAAATATTGAAATATTCCGTGACGAAGGTAGACCGATTCTTGTGAAGATTTATGATGAGGAAGCGGAGAATTTTGAGATTAAAAACGTTGTATTCAAGAACATTTCTTACACTTCATATATGAAACCGAAAATCGCTGGTACGGATAGCGACACAAACACAGTTCAAGTTGAACTTGAAGGTATAAGCGTTCACGGAAAGAAACTAAAATTCCCGAAAACAAGATTCAGCATCGGCAAATATTGTGAAGTAACTTCTGAATAGTGTTTATGAGGCTGGTTTAGAATTATAAAAATAAGTAGCCAGACAAAATTATTTGGAATTCAAATAGACAAATTCCAATTTATCGGGCAACAAACATAACCACATAACACAGAAACGCAGTGAGTATTTTGTCACTGGCGATTGAAAAAAGGTTGCATTGTGCTATAATTATTTCAATGAGTCAGAATTCAGGAGGATTTATTTTTATGAAGAAAACCTTAAAAACAAAAATATCCGGAACAATTTGCCTTGTTTTAGGCATTGCATTATCAATAGTCGGTCTTTATTATTTTCATATGCAGTATCTGTGTTATGAATACACTCCACTTCAGTTCATTCTTGCAGTGGTAGTTTGTTTGGGCGGGGCATTACTTTCGTTACCGCTCAGCCGAAATGCAGGCAAAAAGAAAACAGCTATGAATGCTGTTATTACCGCGTTTGCTCTTGCATTTGTTCTTGTTGGACTTATGCTTTTGATAAATGCCGTAATCGGCAGCGGTGATCTTGAGTTGGCGGCAATGGTTATTCCCGTGTATCTCACATTCATTATCACATGTGTTATGGCTCTGCTTTGTGTGTTCAGGATATTTAACAACAAGGTTTTAAAAGTGATTCTCTGCGTACTTATTGTTGTCGGATTTCTCTTCGGAAGTCATACCTATGTCAAATCACATATCTATAATTTGATTTATGAAGATTACATAGCACCTGTACCTGTTTTTACTGCACCATCGCAAGAAAATGATGATAAAATGATTGTTGGAGATTTTTATGTAAGCACAAATGGCAATGACAAAAACAGCGGTACAAAAGATTCACCTTTTCTGACAATTGAAAAAGCGGTTGAAGCTGTAAGAAATACAGATAAAGCAGGTAAAAACGGAATTACGGTTTGCATAGAAGGCGGTGAATACCGTGTGTCTTCTCT
>JAZRFO010000302.1:0-23997 GCA_045643685.1 Acutalibacteraceae bacterium | reverse complement strand
CACCTCTTTATAATGTAGCTTCCGCTTATGTAAATTTGTGTACCTGCGGCAATTGCATTGTCGGAACGAAAAATAATTTCACCTGTATTCTGTACACCACCAAAGCCCTGCACCCCCGATGAAAAGTGTACAGTGGTTTGCAATGGAGTAAAGAAAGAGGGAACTTTTCCCGAAATCTTCGCCACCGTGTGACTGACGTTTGAGGAAAGCTCTTTGGTTGTTTCCAAACGAAGACCTAACCATACCATTTGCAAAGGCGGAAAATATCTTGCGGTGCAAATAAGATTCTGCGAGTTTTCCGTAGTTTCCAAAACCAAGTCCTCGTAGTTAAGCTCACCCGAAACCTTAAGATTTCCGTAAACGTTCAAATCCCACGCAACCTCAAGTTCATTTTCCCTTTCGGAGAATTTACCGAAGGCGGCACCTTTACCCCCACGGCGTATATTAAAAGGAATATCTGCCACGGGTACGGAGCGTGTAAAATCAATATAATCCTCACATATTTTATCCTTTACAAATACCGCAACGTCGTAGGACAAGCCCTCATCAATATTACCGCCGAATATAAATGGGGACGACGTGAGAGCCACAGGGTAGCCGAAACTCGAAGTCTTTGAAGACTTGAACGCTAAAATGCCCTCACAGGTATTTTTGTCATTCAACGAACTGTAAACGAAGCTATAATCGATAATCAGATATTCTCCTTCATTATTCAGCGTACCATCTTCATCGCACCGCTCAATACTTTTAATATTAACGGAAGGGCTTTTGTAATCATTTACGTTTATATTCTGACTTTTCTGTGTAACAAAGCCACGACTGTCCTTAAGGGTGACGGTTATTTTAACTGTACCGCTTTTTGTAAGGTCAAACACCGAAGGACTACTTCTTTTTGAAACGTCACCAACAGTAATTGTTACACTTCCCAAAGTAGCGCCATATTTAAATGACTTGTCCTGCAAATCCACCTTCAACTGACTTTCACCTTTAACGTACTCGTCAAACTCATCGGGTACGGTGTTATTTATCCTTTGTAAAAGGATATTGAAATCAGGTTTATAGTCAGAGCTTTCGGGAATTATAAAAGGAATATTTCTGTTACTTGACCCTATGTGCACACCTTTGTTATAGGTCTTAAGGGTAATTTTCAAAGTACCCCTCGGGGAGCTTGTAACCTGCTGAGCCCATTCCAAAGGTACATTTATGGTGTATTCGCTTACCCCTGCACCAATATCCGCACTTGCGGATTGGTTACCCACACTCCATATAAGCCTGTGGGTAAAGCTCTTTGATGCAGAATTTATGGTTGCCTTAAGAGTACCCCCGGGGTTAACACTTAAATTTGAAAGTGAAAATGACGAGGCTCTTGGTATGCTGGTACATTTAAAGTCACAACTCACAGTACCTCCTGTAAGATTGGTACTACCAATAGTAAACTCACCTTTAACAGGGAGTGTTAAAGCACCGTCCTCATTGTGGGTAATGTTCCCCGTCCATTGAGCGAGGGTCACAGTAACGTTGTTTCTTGTATCTATGGAAAGGTTTTTACTGACCCTTACACTCGTGCCAACAGTAAGCTTTACGGAGTTTGCACTTTCTGTAAGGTTATATGCGGAGGATGAGTAGCCGTCGTTTCTTTTAAGTAAAAGCTTCACCGTAACGTTACTGGTGTTAGCATTAATATTCTGAGAATTTTCCGAAACCTTAAGCCATAAATCGTACTTCCCCCCCGAGGCGCCCGTACATTTGCCGTAATAATTAATCCCCATCTATCCACCTCACTTCAAGTCCGTTTCGGGTAGTGTCAAACAAGAAATACCCGTCATTGGAATTGCCTATTTTTAAATAATCAAGAATTTCTGCATTTGTGATATAAAGGGCGGAGCCTGAAACGTAAGCAACCTCCGTAACACCCTGATAAAATGACAGTTTATCATTAGTAAATCGGGCTTTGATGTTACTGTCACTTCTGCCGATTTCAATGCCGTAAACCCCTTCCCCCAACTCACCCCGCCTTATATACACGTCAAGGGAGGAAACCAGCTCACTTACCTCACCGCCAAGACTTGTTAAATCCGAGCTGACCTTTGTAACGCTTTCAGAAAACTGCTCCGTAATATTATCTGCAGAAGCTATAATCTGCGCATTTACGCGGTTTTCAAGCTCTGCGGAAACCTCTTTTGTAACGTACAGGTTTTCAACCCGGGCGCTTATTGCCTCCGCCTGTAAGGTAAGCTCGGCCTTTGCGGTATTTTTATAGCTCTCAAGGTCCCCTGAAATAGCCTCTGTATTTTCCGCAAGGATTTTCACATCCTCGGCAGTCTGGTTTAACCTGGTTTCGGTCTGTGCCGAATATTCACCAAACTCCGATTTCCCTACAAAATCCCCTGTGACCTTTTGCAAAAGACCCTTTTCACTTTGCTCTATTGCAAATGTGTAATCCTTTTCAATATCCTCAGCGGTGCTGAGGATTTTCTCTTTAAGTTCTTTGAACCTTTCTCGACTTGCGTTGTTAAGAACCGTCACATTTTCCTGTTGATTTTTTCGGACAGCTTCGATTTCACCCTCAAGGTTCAAAAGCTCATTCTGACTTTTAAGGTCAAGGGCGTGGGATAACGCCTCATTCAATTCATACAGATAGTTTTTAAGAAGTACAAATCGGCTATCGTTGGAATATTTTACGGAAGTGATATTTGGAACGCTTAAATTAAGGTCATACATTCAGTTCACTCCCCGATTCGATTTTCCTTGAAATACTGTAAATTTTAACATCGCCCTTGCCCTGAATTTTTATACGAAGGTGGTCGCACCTTGGTGTAATAAAGGGTAAATTAATGGAGCCTGTTTTCTGAAATAGGCTTTCCCATTGTTTTTCCCATTTACCGCTACTGTCAAATTCGAACCATACGCAAAGCCTTGCACCCTTGGTGCCGGTTGCCCTTAAAGCCACGTTGGAATAATACTTGTTTTCAGGAAGTGAAAGACCCCACAGACCGCTTTCGTAAGTCCATATAAAGTCATCTTCTTCTGTAAAGCCCTTTAACTCACCTGTGAAAGAGCCGTAACGGTTTTCACCGTCTATAAGTCCTAAACGATAAGTGTCAGTTTCTTTCATAAGGAAATACAGATTGCAGTTGTTATTGGAAAACTCTCTTATATCAATATTATCCTCCCTGTGCCACAGAGCCTTGTCCTCGTCGTAAACAAACAGATGCCTTTTTTCATTCCTGTCGGACATACACACGTAGTACCTGTTAAAGCAACCACCTGCCACGGCCTTTGAATAATATGTATCACCTAAAGCGGAAGAAACACATACAGGCACACCGCCCTCGTAAGCACAGATACCGCCCACGGATTTATAGTAAAGTGTTTCATTAAGGCACACCACCGAGCGATGTGACCCTTTCTGCACTCCGCGTATATATGAGGTAACCACCGTATAGGGCGGATTCTGACCATATATTTTGTGAACACAGCTTTCTTTAAAGAAAAGAAGATATCCCCTGTAACCCACCGCCGCGGTAAAGGGCCCGTCACTGCCTACGCTCACGGCGTAACTGTCGGTAGATATACCCATATACGAATTAAAATTCATAGGGTCACCAAGCTTTGAAGCATAAATCTCATTATTCTTTGATGAACAACCCCAGAGCCTGTTACCGTACTCGCAAACGAAGTCCATATCGGGTACTTTTCGTTGTACTTTAACCGTTTCCTTTATGGTTATTGCATTATCAATAACCCCTGTCACAACAATAAAATCATCACCCTTGTGACGAATAATGTGTGCACCGTCAAGCCCTGCACTTTCAAACCCCGAAAGTATAACACCGTCATACTGATTAAAGTTCTTACCGATACCGACACAGTTAATACGTACGTATGTAGTGGCAATTTCCTGCCAGTAGTTAACTGTTTCGTAAAACTGCTTAAGCGCATGGGTATCACCCGAGGTATCAAGCCACAAGTCGCCATCTTTTGGGGTTTCGGGAGGTGTGGATGCGATTACATAATCTTCATACAAATCTCCATCGGCTCTGCACATACCAAGGGTAATATCTGCGCTACTCTGAAACTCCGCTTCCAAAGAGCCATAGTCAGTAAAATCCTCGGTGTTTACGTAAACCTTATCGGGAAAAATAATGAGACGAGCACCCATTGATACGAACCTTCTTTGCTCACTTATATCAGGAAAGAACAAATCCGTAACCTTTTCACCGCCGTAATACAAAGAACCGTTATTTATGTAAGCGATACGTTCTTTGGAACATAAGCCCTGCAAATTTTCACCACTCACGTTAAAGAACACTCGTTTTTTACGTGGTGATAAGGCAGGAAATGAGCCAAAGCCCGTGTTCTCAGTAAACGAAAATGCGTTTTCGTCAATTACCCGGTTGTTTTCGTAGCCCTTAAAATTGGTTATGATTTCCCTGTTGGTGTAAAGCTCATTCAATCGAGGTTTATACATATATATCCCCTGCCTTTATCTCAGTTTGCTTTAAAACCGCCTGTTTCCTGTTCATAAAGTTACTTAAATCCCTGTACATATTGTTAAAAAGCAAGGCAGAGTTATTGAATCGGGCAATTTCACCGTTCATATAGTCAAGCTTCATATTAAGATACAAACAGTAAATCTCACCGAATTCATCAGGTGCTTTAAGAGGCGTGTTAAGAGGGGTAGCAATATCGTAACCCTTAAAAGCCTCATCGCCTCGGGGCTCTGTAATTTCCGAACTGATTTTATAATCAAGCTGTGAAATCCAACGTATTTTTTTAGAAACGTCAACGGAGTTACTGCGCTCGGAATCGAAAAATTCAATTGCCTTTTGAAGTGTCATAAAACCCCTCCTTAAAGAGAGATATTCGCATCAATATATGCCGCGGAAACCGCCGCCATATTCTCACTGTTTTTAATTACCTCTGCAAAACGCTCGGGGATTTCCACGGTCTTGCCTGTCTGTACAAGAATACGTTCACCGTTAACGGCAATAAAACGCTCCGTATCATTTCTTGAGGTTTTAGGAATAAAAACGCTTACAAGTTTTTCTTTAGTATTTGCCATTTACTTACACTCCTTCTTAATGTGGGGCACCGATTTGGTGCCCCTTTTTACTATTCAATCAGTTAGCCTTAGCAGTTGCACTGAAAGCAGAACCACTTTCAATTCTGATAAGGTATTCTTCAACAAGTCTTTTTGCAGTCTTAAGACCCTTCCAACCCACGGAAGAACGCTGATTAAGGGGGTCGTTACCGTAACCCTTCTGTTTTACGATATGCTCAACGCCACCGCCGTTAACGCTTGTAACACCGTAGGCATCAGCACCTATAATAAGGGTTGCGAATACGGCACAGTTACCTGCACCCTCATTCCAGATTTTTGCCTCTGTGCTCTCAACGAAACGAACACCACCAAGGCAACCGATTTCACCCTTAAGCATATTTTCGGGAGTTGCGTATTTCTGCACCTCCATCCACTGATTACCTGCCTCCTGCATAAGGTCGTAGGCAACGTAGGGGTGAATAATACCCACGTAGTAGCCGTCAATTTTGGGGGCATTCATAGCCTTAAGCTCTGCAGCCGCCTTGAAAACGTCCTTAACGCGAAGAAGGGCGGTTTTATCAATTGCACTTCTTGAAGTAACTACCGTTTCAGTGCCGTCCGCGGAAACCTTGGGACAATAAAGCACGTTTGTACCACCTACGATTTCGTTTCTTACAATGGTATCCATAGTAAGACCTGCCTGAGAGGCAAGCTGTTTTGTAGCCTCCACAATTGTGTTGTCAACTGCAGTAAGTTCAAGAAGGTCGGTCTGCTCAATGTAGTCACCGTACTGTTCAACAGTAGCGCTTACGCTTGAAACGTTAAGCTTGTTACCTGTGGGAGTTACACCTTCTGTAAGGGGTGTAAGAGCCTTAGGAAGTGATGAAAACTTACGGAACTCAATAATCTTACCGCCGTTTTTAGGGATATCGCGCTTCTGACCGAACTGGTCGTGAACGAGATAGGGTGAAGCAAGAGTAATAAGAGTTTTATCGTAAAAAGTTTTCATTTCCGCAGAAAGTGATTCGGATGTAGTCTTGTTCACTTCTTCACCTGCGGCAAAAAGCTGAATATTGAAAATATAATCTGTCATAAAAAATTCCTTTCCGATGATGTCAAAAGCTTATATTGGCACCATTCTCAACCTGTTTTAATATTTTAAGAATATCCTGTGAGGTCAGGGAATTAACGTCAACAGATGTAACAACCGCACTCTCCGAAGAAACACCGTTTTCAATGGGTCGTCTGCCTTTGGCTTCGATACCCTTCACTACCTGTTCGCGGACCTTGTCGGCGGTGTAAGCCATAGCACCCGAGAGAATTTCGTCCTTATGCACTGTTTCATAAGCGGCTCTGAGGGGCGCACCACCCAGAAGAAGTTGGGAAAATAATTTGTTTTCGCGAAGCTCCTTTCTTAAATCAAAGTCAGGATATGTATTCTTCACCTCGTCGCTTTGTTTAAGCCAGTTACTGATTCTGCCCCTGAGATTATTGCGACGTTCAGCAATATTCTCATTTATCGGAAGATTTTCCCCATTCTCAATAAAATCAAGTAGACTACTTTCATTACCGCTTTCAACTCCGTATTTTTCCATAAGTCGTTCAACTACGGGCGAAACCCGTTCTTTGTATTCCTCAAGTTCTTTGGTCTGCTTAAATCTTTTGTCGATAATTGCCTGAGTTTTTTTCGTAAACTGTTCTTTGAATTTACCGTTTATAAGCTCGGCAAATTCCTCGTCAGTATTTACGATTTCGGCACCTGACTGCTCGGCGACAGCATCTTCGACGCCTGTTTCCCCTATTACGCTCTCTGCGCCCTCACCGGCAAAAAGCTGTAAATCGGGAGTGTACCATAATTTTTTCATTGCTTTTTCCTCTCATTTAGAAAATATTTTTAATAATCCATCGTCTTTCCGAAGTGTCATTAAGATATATCTTTTATATATAAAAACCCAAAAGGGTCATTACCTATTCCATTACGATATAGTCGGGGTAGGTTTCCGCCAACATCATAAAGCCTGTTAAAAAGGCATCAATAATACCGCCTACACGCTCCTTTGAAAAACCAAACCTTTCGATTTCAAAGCAGATGTAACCATCACGGACAATATTACGGTGAAGCTTCAGTCTGCCGTTGCTTTCCTCATCAAGAACTGAGTTTATAAAAGCACCTACGAGGGTGGATATTCCCGCACACACCACGTCTTTTCCAGAAACTGCAAAGCCACTGTGACCTTCAACACTCAGAAGGGTCTTGCCGTAATATTCCCTGTAGCAAACTTTTGTCAAGGCATAATCCCTCCGCTACTCAGTTTTGCCGCAAGGGCGCTTTTGCCCTCAAAGTCCATCATACTTATGGCAATCAAAGCCTGTTGACGAAGCTCGGGGTTGAACATACCTGCGTTATACAACTGCAAAGCAAGTTCATTCTGACTGATTTTTGAAAAAGGACTTGCCTTTTCGGCGCTTACCTTTATGTCAAACACAGGCTTTCGTGACCCCATTTCAATACCGAAGGTGTTACCCTGATTTTTAAGCCTTATGGCAGAATTGTCGTAGGAAATAAACTGTTGCTCACCGTTGTCACCCAGGATTCGGAAAAATCGGGGTTCATCGTAAAACTGACGTATAAGCTCCACCGCAAGGGTATTAAGCTCGGAAAATGCTCTGTAACCGCCCTTTACCATATCACGGGTAAGCTTACTACCTGCCTCCTGTAAAGCCGCAATGGCAGAGGCAGCAGTAACACCGCTTGAAACACCGCCCTGAGAAAAATCACGGTTACCGCTTGTTTCCTTAAGCTCGTCAATTTTACTGTTGAGAATACCCAGGTAAATCTCGGGAATACCCGACATACGAATTTCCCTGATACTGTCCTCCCCAAGGTTACTGCCCGAAACGTGAACAAAATTATTGCTCCAGTCGGCAAATTCTTCTTCGTTAACCGCACCCGAAGAATTGATGAAATATCTCGGGTTTGTTGCCATAGTTGCGTTTTTTATAAGGGCGTTACCCAGTAAATCAATCTGCTTCTGAGCATCCTTCATAATGTCAATGTAACCGAATCCGCAGGGCGTACCTTCTTCAACAAAAAGTGAGTCAAATATAAAGGGATACTGACCGTGGTCATAAAAACCTCGCTCCATATATTCGGGGTCGTTTTCTGATGCGTAAAGAAGCTCGTTGTTGCAGATTTTACAGTAATGTACAGTTTCAACACCATTTTTGATTACTTTATAATATCGGTCAATTACGGCACTTTTTTCGGATGTGTCAACGGAATCATCAAACACATAATGGGCAATTTCCACCGAGGACGAACCCAACCTTCCTGAAAGTTGAGGATAAAGAGCCACAAGGGTGTCATTATCCATAAGTTCAACGTGAAAGATATTTTTACTTTTCTGAATATCCTTGATACCCGGTTCCCAGAAAAGGTTAAGCACGTCAACCTGTTTGATTTCAATATCCCCAAGGCCGTTGTTTTTCAAGGGGTTCCAGAAGATACCGTAAACTGCAGTACCTGCCTTAAGCTTGTACCACCAGGCATCACTGTATATTTTTTCAAATCCGTTACGCTCAAAAATAACGGGTAACACCTGCGAAAGAACCGTTGCGGCATTTTCGTCACTTGCCTCACGGGGTAAACAGGTTACAGTTGGGTAATTATCCATAGCATCCGCGTGTTTGTTAGCAATAGAGTTAAAAAGCCACGCCGAGGCATTTTTATCACCCTTGTCCCCTCTCAGCTGTTCCCAGTGACGCATTTTGAACCATTGCTCGTTATCAACAATTCTGTTTTCAAGGGCGGTTTTTCCTTCCTTGTATTTCTTAAGAATACTGATAGCCTTCTCCGTTTCCTCTTTGCCGATAACACCCTTTGTACCAATTGTCTCGGCAGGTTTTACTTTTTCATAAGTCTTTTTATTTTCTTTCATATAAATACTCCTATATACTTCTGTAATATCCTTTATTTAAATCCAAGGGGTCGTCACCTAAGACGGCATTTTTCTTTTTATAGGTTGGTGCAATGGGTCTTGCCATACACATATATCTGACCTCGTCGGCAATATGGTCCTCACCCGTAGTGTCAAGGTCCTCGGGGTTTGTGACGCTGAATTTCAGTTCAGGCACAGTCCTTATAAAACCTTTACAGGTGTTGAATACATACATCATGGGTATGCCGTTATCATCAAAAGATAATCTGTAATGGACCTGCATCCAACCGGGTAACCTCTTGTTGTCGCCCTTGGTAAAGTAAATTCCGTTTCTTACGGCGGCTTCGATAATAGCCTCACCCCTTGATGCGTCCCATATTGAAGGGTCTGCTACACCTTGTATATGCTTGTTTTTAAGCCATCGGTGTGTCCGTTCAATTTCCGCAATTTCCGAAAATATTTTCTCGGGCGGCCACTTGACCCCCTCATTGGGCGACTTGGTGCAACCGTAAAGCTCAAGTATCCTGTAAAGTCTGCCGTCATAGTCCACCGCCCACCATGCACATGAAAAGGGCTTTGCATAGCCGAAGTCAAATGACCTGTAAATAACCCAATCATTGGGTATTTCAAAAGGCTCAATAACGTGGGTGAAGGTGCCGTCCCTGTAATTATTGGGCACGTCGCGAAATTCCTCAAAAAACTGACCGTCGAAAATATCCCAGTTGCCGAAACGATGAGCCTGTCGCAATTTTTCGGGTAAAGAGTCAAGTACCTTTACGTACTCGGGGTTAGTTTTCATAAGCACCGTGTTATCGTCAATGGTGGCTGGTATGAATACGTAATCGTCGGGGTCTTCACCGCTTTCGTAACGCCCCTTTACAAAAAGCCTTTTGAACCAGTTGTGACCCACTCCACCGGGGTTCCCTGTAAAATACATTCGGGGTTTGAAGTCCTCACGTGTTGTTCTGTTACAGGTCATAAGAAACTGTATTTGAGTAAATGTAAAATGGGTGCATTCCTCAACCCCTATAACGTCATATTCCTGACCCTGATACTGATAAATGTCGTTTTCCGTATCGCAATAGCCAAGGCGAATACGCGAACCATTGGGGAAAATGAAAGCCCTTTCATCACGCTTGTAACGTGCTATTCCGTTAAGTAAGGAAAGCAGGGGCAACAGGTGATTTTCCCTAAGCTCGGGTAAAGTCTTTCGCAGTAGCAGTAATTTAAGACCGCTGTACTCAAAGGCAAGTAACACAAACTTGGTTCGAAGCGCCCAGGATTTTCCTCCACCCCTTGCACCGCCATAGCCTATAAATCGGTTGGTGCTTTCAAAGAATTCCTTTTGTTTTTCGTTGGGTGGTGATATAACAAGCTCCTTCATTTGCTCCACTCCTGAAGTTGTTTTTCAAGTCTTATAATCACACCGTCGGAAACCTCCACGGAGCCGTCGCAAGACTCAAGCAAATCATAAAGCTCCCTTAATGCGCTTACACTCTCTTTTAAAAACTTGGCATCAATTTTCGGGTCCCCCGTAGCCTTGAAATTTTTACGCGCTCGTCTGATAACGTCGTCAATCAATGCGCTCATATTATCCGCCGCCGAAGACACCCTTTTATATTTATCGGTATTCTTTTTCTCGCTCAAACCTTCAAGCCCCTTTCATAGAGAAGCGAAAGATTTCTGTAATGATGGCATTTTCTTCCTCCGGAAGAACAGCACATGGTCGTTTCATAGGAGCTTTTTATTTTATTATTAGAAAATTGGTGCATACACCGAGTGCCGTTAACAACACCCTCACAGGTAATAAAACCATCGCCCTCATTAATATAAAAAGGACATTCTATTCTTCCTTCTATCAATTTTGACATTTTTCGCGTACCTCCTGTACTATTATTGGTATTGACACAAAACCGGAAATAAGTTATATTATTCTTGTGATTTGTACAGATTTCCGAACTGCAATTGCATTATAGTACAGGTTTCCGTACTTTTCAACCCAAAAAGCAAACATTTGTTCGTTCGACAAACTTTTGTAACTTTGCACAAAAAATGGAGGTCATTATTGTGAATATGTATGATAAAATACTGCAACTTTGTAATGAAAAGGGCATAAAACCCGCAGGTTTGTGCAAAGCAACAGGGATTCCCAAGAGCACTTTGTCCGAATTAAAACAGGGCCGAACTAAAACCTTATCCACTCATACCCTTAGCAAAATAGCCCAATACTTTAATGTATCCTTGGGGTATTTTGATGAAAACTTCGACCCTGTTGAAAATACTCGTGATGAACTTTTTGAAAAACGAAAACTACTTTTTGATATGTCAAAACGTGCAACGGAAGACCAATTGGACACATTCCTTGTAATGTTTCAGGCGCTTATAGATAAGGAGGAGAAATAAACTGATTTATATTAGACAAATAAAAATGCCCCTTACAATCAGAGCATCTACCATACCCGATCCAAACGGCGATTTTAATATTTATATTAAGGAAAATTTATCTGACGAGGCCAAAGCCAAATCCTTAGCCCACGAAAGATACCATATAGAAAATGATGATTTTCAAAAAAATGAATTTGCAAGACTGATAGAACAAACGTAAAAAAACCTCTCGCAATGCGAGAGGTTTTTTAAAATTAGGAATTAGCGAAGCCTATCATCCCTGTTTGCTTTAGCAAATAGGGATGATAAAGCTTCGCTCGAGATTATACAACTAAACCCAAAAATAATGAAGATTGAGATGAAGAACGCCGATTTATAACGCGAAGCTGTACAAAGGTACTGCGAGCGGGATAAATCAAGTTATTCGCTCAAGATTCATTATTTTTTCATTTTTGCAAGGTCGCGGTAGTTTATTAACTGTATTCCACAAGCCTTAATATGCTGAAGTGTCTGTGGGTCGGAGAAAAGCTTGTGTTCCCACACACGGCGGTGCCAAGCACCTGAGATACCTTTAAGCTCCTCGCTTTCAAATGCGGGGTGAATATAGGTTTCGGTAATACCGTTGGGGAATGAGCGGTAAAGCTCGTAAATATATTCCTTAAAGTTTTCGTAAGAGTCGTTCTGAGGTCCGTTCCACTCACCGGGAATAAGGAAGTCGGGCATTGCCACACCGTTTGATTTGGCAAATTCAAGAACCTTGTCATAGAACATTTTAATCATATCAAGGTCAATTTTAACTGCCAGGGTATCGTTTGAGAACATCTCGGGTACAAAAGTACCGGGGAAACGGAAAGGAAGACCGTACTCACCTGCAATGGCAAGGGTGAGATTAAGAAGTTCAAATCTGCCTGTTTCGATACCGTAAAGTGAACCCATGTGGTTATCAATATGTGAGGGAGTAACACCAAAGGATTTAAAACGTTCAATCTGAGCGCGGATTTCTTTTTCAACCTGCTCTACGTCGCAGTTTTTCTCAAACTGGTCGGACTCGTAGTACATAAAGCCCTCGCTATCACGAAGTGAACTTGTGTCGCCCTGAGCAATGGGACTCCAACGGTAGTTGCCCCATTCACTTGTAAAGGTAAGGTGCACACCAACTGCGTACTCGGGGTGAGCCGCCGCCCATTTACCTGCTTCTTTAGCCCAGCAACAGGGGGTCATAATTGTAGCGGAGGTAATACCACCCTTTTCGAACAAGTCCGCAACGGCACCGTTTGCCGCGTGGCACATACCAAAATCGTCTGCATTGATGATTAAATATTTATCCATTTTAAAATCCCCCTTCGGGTTGTATTTCAAGAGCGAAATGCTGAAAAGCCTTGAAAAAGGGCTATTTCAGTCTATTTCTTATTTTATTTTTTCTTGTTGTTTGCTTCTTCAAAAAGGTCCGAAAGTGACATATCGCCACTCTTATTTTCACCCTCGGGCTTGTTTTCGGGTTCTGTCTTTTGAGCATCTGCCTTTTTACCCTTTTTCTTTTTAATGATAAGAAGGACTATTATAACAACAATGGCAATTATCCAAACGAAAGCAATAAGAATAATTGCAATAATGATAACAATTCTGTCGGAGTCGTCATCATTCTGAGTACCGCCAACTGTTCCAATAGCGGTTGTATCAACTGCGGTAGACTGTGCAGAGGTGGTCTGTCCGTTTATTATGTATTCAAAATACAAAAGTTCAATTGCCGCAATATCGTCGTCGTTGACAATGCCGTCAGGGGTAAGACCCTTTTCTGCCTGAAGCTTTTTAACAAGCTCAACAGTCTCATCGTCATAGATGCCTGTAACTTCTTTACCTTCTAATCCGTAGCCTGTGTAAATTAAAACCCACTGCATCCACTTTACACCGTCACCCATATCACCGGGTTTAATTTCCCCTGTGGGTTTTGCGTAAGGGTTGGTTGTAGCCGAAGGGTTAATTGTTTCTGCCACGGGTACTGTGCTTTCTGCATTAGCCTGAGTATTATTTGCAGGAGGAACAATTGTTTCACCCTGAGTTACGTTCTGTGTAGCCGCAGGAACGGGGTCAATGTAAATAACGTCGTTACCACCCACGGTAGTATTAAGAACACCATTTGATGAGCTACCGGCGGAACCACCGCCAAGAAGACTGCCGAGAACATCCCCTGCATCACCGAAGATACCACCTATACCACCGATACCGTCAAGAAGGCCACCGCCTAAGTCGCCTGAACCACCAATTCCCCCAAGAAGGTCACCAAGACCTGAGGAAGAACCGCCCGATGAAGAAGCTTCCTCGGTAGGCTCGTTAGCCATAGTAGTGTTCATATCATCCGCGTCATCGTAATATTGTTCGAGAGCCGCGTAAGACACGTCATTTTTAACGTCGGCTACGGGAAGCTTAACCCCCATAACCGTTACAATTAAAGCAAACACAGCAATAACACTGCACAAAACAGAAAATTTCTTTTTCATAGTTTATTTAACCTCACATAATTTGCTAGGTTACATTATATCACAAGCCCCTATTCAATGCAATACTATTAAAACTTAAGTTTTTGTAAATAAAACGCAAAGCCTATCACCGCAACTTTATCTACAATCGGCGTTAGCCCCGAAACTTGCCACTTGCAACTTGCAACTTGCAACTTTTCACAATCGGCTTTGCCCCGAAATTATTCATTATTCATTTTTCATTATTCATCATTCATTAAAAAAGAGTTGACCTCACGGTCAACTCTTTAAAATTATGCGTTTTCGTTAAGAATCATTTCGGGATTTTTAAAGAACTCATCCATTTTTGTAAGGAAGGGTCTTACTTCGCCGAAGTCAAGGGCTCTGTGGTCAAAGCAGATGTTCATGGGAAGAAGTGTTTTGATAACAATTTTATCCTCACCGTTTTCGTCGGTAATAACAACGGGCTTTTTCTGAAGACTACCGATACCGATAACGCAAACCTGGGGCGGAATAACCATAAGCATAGCAACCTTGCCGTCAAGACCGCGGGTGTCAGCACCTACGTTTGAAACTGTAATTGTACCCTGTTTAAGGTCCTTACGTGTGATTCTGTCAGTTTCGGGAATAGCGTTATAAGCCCTTTTCTCGGCACCCTTAAGGCGTTGAATTTTATGACGTTTATTAGTGTTAGCGCCGTAAATTCGTTTAAACGCCTTTATTACGTGACCTCTTTTAAGTTTCTCAACAGTATCGTGGAAAGAAACTGAATAAAGAGCCTCTGTGAGATTTGTTTTTTCAAGTCTGCGGTTAATATCCGCCTGATATTCTGCAATTTCCTTAAGAGTCTTGTTACCCATATCCTTCATTGTAATGGCCATCATTTCACCGCTGGGAAGAATCCACGGAACGGAAATATCAATATTAACAAAGGTAGTAACCTTACCTCTTACAAGACCTTTTTCATAATGCATATGAGCATTAATCATAGGGTCAACCTCAATTGCCTCGGCAATTGCTTTAAGAAGAACTGCGTTAAATGTGATTTTGGCCTTGCCCTCAACATTATGCTCTGCACTGAACTTTTTAAAAGCGGCAACGAATTCGGTAACATCAGGCTCGTACTGATAGCTTACGTGAGGAATATTCTGCCAACTTTCGGTTGTCATATTAGCAACAATTTTTCTCTGGATACCAAATCGTGTTATATTTTTTACAGCCATAAAAAACACCTTTCATTAAACTATACAAATCTGTGAAAAAACAAAATATTTATGTGATTTTTGAATTTAATCCAATTTCCACCCATACCATAAAGGCTAACGATATTATATCAAACGCCACAAGTGAATGTCAATTCACTTTTTATAAACAGTTCATTTTCTGCCAAATGCACAAAACCGACACCCTACAATTGTTCATTCCGCGAATATGATGTTTTTCTTTTGTTGTATATTTATTAATTAATTGTTAACAAAAAACAAAAGTCTCATTTTTTATTTAACATTATATTGATAAGCGTTTAAAAAAGTGGTAAAATGTATGGATATATTTTACAACATATATGAGAGGTGATTTATTTGGAACTTTTAAACAGAATTCTTTATAAACTCCGTTTAAAAAAGCGTCCTCACCCCCCTGCTCCATCCAAAGAGCTGATACCTGAACCCGTAAGGGAGGTTTTAGAAAAAGAGGGGCTTGACACATCCTCTGCGATATTCTCAATAAAAACCGATATGTCCAACCCGGAAGAATATGGTGATACACTCATATTCTTTGACGAAAAGGGTATTTATTGTGCAACCTTCAAGGAAAAGGAGTTACCCCAAAAGCGGAAGAAAAAGCACAAAAAGCCCGACTTAAAGCCCGAACTTTTAAAGCTCACGGCTATTCCTATGGATGAGGTTGACGAGATTTTTGCCGAGCAATACCTTGCAACAGGTCAACTTACCTACACATTCAAGGGCGAGTATTATTCCTTGGGTTATTTCTCTATCGGTTTACTGGAAAAGGCGGATAATTTCCGAAAAATTTTCAACGCATTCAAAAAGGACCGCTCCCACGAGCAGTACCTCAATAACGATACAGGCAACACCTGTAAAAAATGCGGAACATCCATTCCCAAAGGCTTAAAATATTGCAAGGACTGTGTGGATAAAAAATCCACCGTAAAACGTCTTTTCTCATTCTTTGGTGAAGTTAAGGGCAAAATGATTTTTATGATTGGTGCGGTGCTCCTGAGTAGCGGTATCAACATTTTAATCCCTCAGTTTTCTACCCAGAAGCTTTATGACGAGGTTTTAAACCCCGACAACACTCTCGCTTACGACGATTTGTTCAAAGCCCTTTTATCCGTAGTTCTCACTATGGCAGCACTTAAAATATCCCAACAATTACTGACATTGGTTTATCAGTACATAGTTGCAGGTATTCTGCCCGAGGTTGTTTACGGTATCAAATTAAAAATCTTCAAGGCAATGCAAAGGCTTTCCGTAGGCTTTTACACCCATAAGCAGACAGGCTCCTTAATGGACCGTGTCACAAGGGATGCCAACAATATTTACTGGTTCTTTGTAGACGGCTTCCCCTACCTTATCGGTAATGCCATAACCGTTGCGGGTCTTCTTGTGATTATGTTCCTCACAAACGTGAAGCTGACCCTTTTCATAATACTTGCAACAGCCTTTATTCTTTTCATTTACCCCGTGGTAAATAAGAAATTCAGAAAACTCCACCACAAGGTGTGGGTGCAGAACTCAAGACTTACCTCAAAGGTAAGCGACAATATAAACGGACACCGTATTATCAAGGCATTCTCAAAAGAAAACGAGGAATTGGGCGAGTTTGACAAAATCAGTACGGGACTTCTCGACGCGGAAATCAAGTCTGCAAACACCGAGGGTACCGTGTTCCCCATTCTTTCAATCATCATTTACCTTATCAGTGCCGTTGTTTTAGGTGTGGGCGGTGTTATGGCAATCACCACCAAGGAAATTACTATAGGTGAACTCCTCACCTTCGTAGTTTATCTACAGATGCTTCAGGCACCCGTTGAGTTCCTTTCCTGGGTTACAACCTGGTGGGCTCGTTGCGTGGACTCTGCTCAGCGTGTATTTGAAATTATGGATACCGAACCCGAGGTTCAGGATAAGGAAAACCCCATTATTCTTGATAATTTCAAAGGCTCCGTTGAGTTAAAGGAGCTTCACTTTGAATACGAACCTGCCCACCCCATAATCAAAAACCTTTCCCTTAAAATCGAAGCGGGTGAAATGCTCGGCATCGTTGGTAAAACAGGTGCAGGTAAAACCACCCTTTCAAATCTTATTGCAAGACTCTACGACCCTAAGGAGGGTGTTGTGAAAATTGACGATATTGACGTTAAGGAGCTTTCATCAAAGCAGTTGCGTAGCAATATCGGTATTGTTTCACAGGATATTTTCTTGTTTATGGGTACTATTGCGGATAATATCCGCTACGCAAGACCCGATGCCACAAACGACGAGGTTATAGCCGCCGCAAAAGCCGCTTCGGCACACGGATTCATTTCTAAACTCCCCGACGGCTACGAAACCTACGTAGGCTCGGGCGGTCAGAGTTTATCGGGCGGTGAACGTCAGCGAATTTCCATTGCACGTACCATTATCCAGAACCCGAAAATCCTTATTCTTGACGAGGCAACTGCCGCAATGGATACGGAAACGGAACGTAATATACAGAACTCTTTGACCGAGCTTAAAAACGGCAGAACAACCATCGCCATTGCCCACCGACTTTCCACATTGCGTGATGCGGATAAGCTTGCGGTTATTGACGACGGTGAATGTATAGAATTCGGCACCTACGAAGAATTAATCGAGAAAAAGGGCGCCTACTACAAAATGTTTAAACTTCAGGAGGAAGCCTTGCGTTTTATCGGCATAGGCGAAAACTCCGACGATGAAGAAAAGGAGAAAGAGCAAAATGAAAACTGATAAACTTTCAATTGAATTTTTAAATCCTCAGGACTGCGTTTTTTCCTTTAATGACAACGGCTTTCTTCTTATGAGCCTGAAAGGTGAAAATATCGGCAGAATTAAGCTTATACGCACTTATCCCTACACCCTTACGGATGAGTACATCTGCGTTCATAACCTTGACGATAAGGAAATCGGCATTATCAGGAATTTGAACGACCTTGACGAAAATTCATCACTCAACGCAAAAAAAGAACTTGAGAACAGATACTATTGCCCCACCGTAACTTCTATAAAAAGCGTAAAAGAACGAATGGGTCACTTCTATTTCCAGACCATAGTTGACGGCAAGGAAAAGAATTTCACCGTCCGCGACATCACAAGAAATATGAGGTTTGCCACAGATGATACGCTCCTTATTTTTGATATGGACGGCAACAGATATGTAATTCCCGAATTCGAAAAAACCGAGCCCAAAAGCAAAAGGCTCCTTGAACCGTATTTGTATTGATTATGAAAAAGATTATTGCTCATTTTGACATATCACCTGAGGGCAAAAACTGTTACGGAACCCTGACCCTTGAGGGTAATTTCATAACAAGAAGCCTTGACGGTGCAGAAGAAAAATTTAATATTTCGGACATTGCCGAAGCAGTTCAGTACACAGATATCGGTTGCGGTCGCCTTGAATTAAAACCTAAGAACGCCAAGGATGACGGTAGTGAAAACATTCACATCTGCCGTTTTTCAATGAGCTACATAGGTGAAGTGGGTGAATTTGTAAAGGTTCTTAACCACCTTTTTGAAACAGGCGAAATGCTCGACATCAACACCGACGACCTTCCTGTCTGCCCCAAATGTCACAGACATTATTTCAGGGGTATGAATATGTGTATGTTCTGTGTTAAAAAGTCATACGTTTTTTCAAGGGCATTCGGCTTTTTCAAGCCCTATGTAAAGGCGGTTATAGGCGCAGGGCTTCTGCTTACTGTTGCCAACGTACTTTCGGCAATTATGCCCCTTTTCAACTCAATCCTCATTGATGATTATCTGATACCCACGGCGGATGCTACGCCATTTTTCCAATCCCGTACAACGGGTATTGTGGCAATTGCCCTGATAATGGCACTTTCCTTCGGATTTTCACAGATGTTTCAGATTTTCAGCGCCCGAATTTCCAACAAGGTGGGCTCACGCTTTTCGGGTGACTTAAGAAACATAGTTTACAGCAAGATTCAGGAGCTTTCCCTTACATCAATGTCCAAACGCTCCGCGGGTAATCTTATTCACCGCGTAACCCACGACACGGAAAGGGTAAAAGAATTTTTCAACCAACAGGGACGTTACCTTATACAACAGGTAATTATGTTCACAGTTATTCTTATAGTCCTCTTTAAGACAAACTGGTTTTTGACATTGGTTGTTTTAATCCCTGTTCCCATCGGCGCTCTTTTGATGACCCGATTCCGTCAAGCTACGAGAATACGTTTTTTCAAGCAATGGCGCATAAACTCAAGAGCAACCTCAATTTTACACGATATTATCAAGGGTATACGAGTTGTAAAATCCTTCGGTAACGAGGAAAGGGAAATCGAAAAATTCGCAAACGTTTCCAAGAAACTTGCTAAGGTAAGCGCCTCCAACGAGAAATTCTGGGCGGTTACATTCCCACTTGTTGGTAACTTTATGGCATTGGGCGAGTTTTTAGTGCTTATTATAGGCGGTAAAATGGTTCTTGACGGCACACTTACCATAGGTGAGCTTGTACGATTCAATCTGTACCTTGCCTACCTCTACGCACCCCTTCGTTGGCTTTCAGTGTTCCCAAGACGTCTTGCAGACTGTACCACAAGCCTTGTTAAGATTTACGAAATCCTTGACGAAGAACCTGCAGAAAAAGAGGTTGACAGTAGCCTTAAGCTTGACTCCTCAAAGCCCATTAAATTTGAAAACGTAACCTTTGGCTACAAATCATACGAGCCCGTTCTTAAAAACATTAACCTTGAAATTCAACCGGGCGAAATGATAGGTCTTGTAGGTCACTCGGGTGCAGGTAAATCCACCATTATAAACCTTTGTATGCGTCTTTACGACCCGGGGGTTGGCAGAATTACCATAGGTGACACGGATATAAAAGCCGTACCATCCAAGGAATTACGCGACAAAATCGGTGTTGTTTTCCAGGAGACCTACCTTTTCTCAGGCTCAGTATTTGAAAACATCGCCTACGCCCGACCCGATGCAACACCCGACGAGGTTATTTCCGCCGCCAAGGCCGCTAACGCACACGAGTTTATAGCCAAACTTCCCGACGGATATAACACAGTTATCGGTGAAAACGGTCACACCCTTTCAGGTGGTGAAAGACAACGTATAAGCATCGCCCGTGCGATACTCAAAAACCCGAAGATTCTTATTCTTGACGAAGCCACAAGCTCCCTTGACCCTGAAACAGAAATCAAAATTCAGGAGGCTTTGGGTCGACTTATTCAGGGCAGAACAACCATAGCAATTGCCCACAGACTCGCAACCCTCAGAAATGCCGACAGGCTTGTTGTTATTGAAAAAGGCAGAATTGCCGAAGTGGGTTCACACGAGGAACTTATAGACTTAGGCGGTATTTACTCGAACCTCGTAGCCGCCCAAAGAGAGACACATTCACTTCATTAAAACTAATCCCTACGCATTGCGTAGGGGTTATTTTTTAATTAGGAATGAGGAATTAGGAATGAGGAATTTCGGGACCTGCGGTCGGCATTATGATTTCAAAAACTAACTCAGTAAGGGACGGATCTATCCGTCCCGATAGTAAGGAAGGCAGATCTTTCTGAACAACAGTTTCAAAAGATGCCTTTATCTCAGCGGTACGCATAGATGCGTACCTTACCGTTGTCCTATCTAACTGAAGAATAGAGGTAAGAGAACTACCCACCACCCCGCCTACGCCGGTGTCCCCATCCCTATTCAGCAAAGCTGAACAGGGATGATAAGCCTCGCATTACAACTACTTTATCTATAATTCGGCGCTTGCGCCCCGAAACTTGCCACTTGCAACTTGCCACTTGCAACTTTTTAAATTCGGCGCTTGCGCCCCACAATTCCTAATTCCTAATTCCTAATTCCTAATTTAAAAAAAGTCATCTCTTTTTGAGATGACTTTTTTATTTTCATGGCAATACTATTTTTATGAAAAAATCCTTTTTAAAGTTAATTCTATTGTTACTGTGTGTTTTTATAATTTTTAGTATTCCATTCACAAAAGCACCCTCTTATACCGCCGAAAGCAATTACACTTCAGTCATAAATGCCCTTGAAAAAACATACGCCAAAGAGCCCGAAACACTACGGATAATGTCCTACAATTTATTGGCGGACACCCCTGGCTTTGAGGGTAGCCCCGCCTATTCACGAGCCGATGGTGTCTGCAGTATTCTGAACACCCTTAAGCCCGATGTTACGGGACTTCAGGAGGTAGGTCGCAACTGGTTTTATTCCCTTAATCAAGGCACCTCTTACAAGTTCATATCCCCCGTTAAAACCAATTTTTTCGGCACTATGACCGCCATTATTTACAATCCCGAAACCGTCACCTTAAACCAATGGGGCGAATATGTTTTTCCTGAAACCCTTAACGGCAGGTTAAGATGTGCCGTGTGGGGTCTTTTTACTGAAAAACGTGAAGGCAAAACCTTCATTGTACTCAACACTCACCTGAGTTTAACTGATAAAGGTACTGACATTCCCTTAAAACAGGCTACGGATATACTTACCTTAAGTAATGAGTTACAGGAAAAATACAACTGCTCCGTATTTCTGGTGGGTGACTTCAATTCGGACAAAAGACTTTCGGGAAACTCCCTCTCTGCCCCTATTTACGAAGCCCTTTGCACCGCTTTAACGGATACTTATAACCTTGGAAAAGAAAAGGGATACGGACAAAACAAAAGCTTTTCATCTTACAGGGCGGACCACATTTTTCTAAAAGGCGAAGGATATATTCTGCGTTATATTATCCTTTCCCAGGTACAATTTGCCGATTTAAGCGACCATTATCCGATTTTTATAGACTTAAGTCTGTAAAATGTTAAGTTTTTGTTGACATTGCATTAAAATAAAGTAAAATATAATTATAAACTTTATTTTCGGAGTGAGAAAAATGTCAGTCAAAAACAAAACAAACCTTGCAAAAGGTATTAAAGAAAAAAACACCTATGCCCAGTATATGATTGATGAAATCACCCACATTATCAAAACATGTGGCAAACGTGACCCGGGTAGCGAAGGTGAAAAGAAATCCTGCGAATATATGGCAGAAGTTCTTAAGGACTGCGGTTGTGAAGACGTTAAGCTTGAATCCTACACAGTTTCCCCCCGTGCATTCTACGGCTGGATTTACTTTACAATGACATTCGTGCTTCTTGCAATTGCATCATTCTTCTTTATGCCCGTGGTTTCAATACCCCTTATTGTTGCAGGTTTTGCAATCGTTCTTATTCAGTTCGGTGTTTACAAAAAACTTCTTGACCCCCTTTTCAAGAAGAAAACAAGCCACAACGTTACAGCTATTAAAAAATGCTCAGGCGAAACCAAACGCAGAATCATCTTCAACGGTCACCCCGATGCTACATGGGAATGGCCCGTAAACTACGCTCTTGGCGGTGTTGGTTTTGAAGGTCACGCTATTACAGCTGTTGTTGGTGCACTTTATTACCTTGTACTTTCTGTTATTTACCTTGTAAAAGTAGGCTTCAAACCCTCTATGCCCTCACTTTCAGAACCTGTAGTTATTGCCGGTCTCGTTGGTCTTATCTTTGTACCCTTTATGATAGGTCTTTACTTCATGGTTAACTACAAACGTGTTGTTGACGGCGCTAACGATAACCTTACAGGTTGCTATATGGGTATCGCAGTTCTTAAATACCTTAAGGACGAAGGCATTGAGCTCGAAAACACAGAAGTAGGCGTTATCCTTACAGGCTCCGAGGAAATCGGTCTTCGCGGTTCAAAGGCTTGGGCAGAAGCTCACAAAGACGAATTCAAAGACGTTCCCACATTCTTCTACGCATTCGACACAATTAACGAATCAAAATACCTTATGGCTAACTATCGCGACCTTAACGGTACAGTTAAATCCGATAAAGACGTTGCAGACCTTTTCTACGAAGCAGCTATTGAAGCAGGTGTTCCCTGTAAAAAAGGTTGGATTCCTCCCCTTGGCGGTGCAGTTGACGCAGCAGGCTTTACACAGGGTGGTTTCAGAGCAGCAGGTGTTACAGGTCTTAACCACAAGCTTGAAAGATACTATCACACAAGACTTGACTCCTACGACAATATGAACAAAGAAGGTATTGCTAACTGCTTCGCAGCAACAGTAAAAACCCTCGAAATGTTCGACAACGGCGCAAAACAATAAAATCACAAAAATCCCTTCGCTTAGGCGAGGGGATTTTTTTTAATTAGGAATTAGGAATGAGGAATTAGGAATTGTGGGGCTAACGCCGATTGTATTCTCGTTTCGCTTTGCGAAACATATCCCATACGAAGTATATATCGCACCGAAGGTATATCGCACGACAGTATATCGCATTATCGTTCTCTCCAACTGAAGAATAACCGCAAGAGAACTACCCACCACCCCGCCTACGGCGGTGTCCCCCTCCCTATTTGCTAAAAGCAAACAGGGATGATAAGCTGTCGCGTTTCAATAACTTTATCTATAATCGGCGCTTGCGCCCCGAAACTTGCAACTTGCCACTTTTTTCAATCGGCGCAACGCGCCCCTCAATTTTGCATTCTGCATTCTGCATTTGCATTTTTTGAAAACCACAGATTCTATTTTCCATATCCGTAACTTTATCCTTCTCATTATCTTTATCTATATCTTTTTCTATTTCTATATCAATATCTATATCTATTTCTATATCTATATCGGCTGCCATCGTATGCGTTCGTATGCCATCGCTACCAATCGCTACCGACCGCATGCAGTCGCTTAATTTGTAATAATTGTAAAAACCAAGGCAACACGAGACCTTCTTCAAAAAAAGTCTCTCTCGGGTTGAAATGGCAAAAATGCCATGTTACAATTATTTCACAAACATTTGTTTATGACATACGAAAGGTTATATTTTGATGAAAGAAAAGAAAAGTTTTTTAGTTTATTTTGATTGGGAAACCCCCTTTGACTGTATTGACGA
>JAZRFO010000301.1:0-2359 GCA_045643685.1 Acutalibacteraceae bacterium | reverse complement strand
CTTGACGCTACAACTCGCTATGACCTTCACACAAGACTTGAAGGTATGCCCAAGCACAACAAAGTTTGCCACGGTGACTTTAACCCCTCAAACATAATTATCACAGATGACGGCACAGCATACATCCTTGACTGGTCACATGCTACTCAGGGTAATGCTTCTGCAGATGCCGCAAGAACATATCTCCTTTTCTGGCTCAACGGCGATATTGAAGGTGCAAAGAAATACCTTGACTTATTCTGTGAAAAGAGCAAAACAGAAAAACAGTATGTTCAGAAATGGATGCCCATCGTTGCTGCATCTCAGTCAGTAAAGGGTAACGAGAAAGAAAGAGAATTCCTTCTCTCCTGGGCTAACGTTGTTGATTACGAATAAGAGAGGTTGAAAATAATGAAAGTTACAGTTTGTATCGGTAGTTCCTGCCATATTAAAGGTTCACGTCAGGTTGTTGAGCAACTTCAGTACCTTATTAAAGAAAATAATTTAGGTGACAAGGTTGAATTAGGCGGCACATTTTGCATGGGCAAATGTCAGCAGGGTGTTTGCGTAACAGTTGACGACGCTTTCTTCTCAGTAACCCCCGAAACAGTTGAAGAATTCTTCAACGATAACGTAAAAGGAAAAATATAAAAAATGATAATTCAGGTTTGTGTGGGCAGTTCCTGCCACTTGAAAGGTTCTGCGGAAATTGTTGAACTCTTTCAGAAAGCCGTTGAAGAAAATCATTTAGAAAACGAAATAACACTTGCCGGTAGCTTTTGCATCGGCAAGTGTAATCGCATAGGCGTAACCGTTCAGATAGATGATGATATTCATGTCGGCATTACAAAAGAGAACTTTAAAGAGTTTTTTGCAGAAAACGTTTTAAATAAAATTAATTGAAAGGGTGTAACGGGAGATGCCTAATTGTCTGACATTAAAAAAATCCAACTGTAAAAACTGCTATAAGTGTATTCGCCATTGTCCCGTTAAGGCAATCCGCTTTTCGGGAAACCAGGCTCATATTATCGGAAACGAATGTATTCTTTGCGGTCAGTGTTTTGTTGTCTGCCCTCAGAATGCAAAAGAGATTGTTGATGAAACCGAAAAAGTAAAGGTGTTTTTACAGGCAAGGGAAAAGGTTATTGTAAGCCTTGCACCCTCATTTGTTGCAAACTACGATGGTGTAGGTATAAACTCGATACGAAAAGCCCTTAAAAAACTTGGCTTTTATGATGTTGAGGAAACTGCCATCGGTGCTACTATTGTTAAAAATGAATATGAGAGAATGTTAAAAGAGGATGAAAGAGATATAATCATCACCTCTTGTTGTCATTCCATAAACTTGCTTATTCAGAAATATTTCCCTGCAGAGCTTGAGTATCTCGCAGATGTTGTTTCACCTATGCAGGCTCACTGTATGGATATTAAAAAACGTTATCCCGATGCGAAAACAGTATTTATAGGACCTTGTGTTTCTAAAAAGGATGAAGCAGAGCATTATGAAGGTATTGTTGATGCGGTGCTTACATTTGAAGAACTTACAACATGGCTTAAATCAGAAAATATTGAACTTGAACCCGATATGGAAAGGGACGAGTTTACACGTGCACGTTTCTTCCCCACCACAGGCGGTGTGCTTAAAACAATGGCACAGGATACACCTGACTATACATACATAGCTCTTGACGGTGTTGAAAACTGTATTGCCGCACTCAAGGACATCGAAAGCGGAAAGGTTCACAAATGCTTCATTGAAATGTCTGCTTGTGTGGGTAGCTGTATGGGTGGTCCCGTTATGGAAAAATATCACCATACAGAAACAATTACCGACTATATTAAAATAGCAAATTATGCAGGTAAAAAGGACTTTGAGGTTTCTCAACCCAAAGCTTCCGAATTGAAAAAGCAATTTGAATATATTGAACACAGATATCCCAGACCCTCCGAAATGGAAATCAACAGTGTTCTTCGTCAGATGGGTAAATTCAAACCCTCACAAGAACTTAACTGTGGTTCCTGCGGTTACAATACCTGTCGTGAAAAAGCGGCGGCTATCTGTCAGGGTAAGGCGGAGATATCAATGTGTCTTCCTTTCCTTAAGGATAAAGCTGAGAGCTTCTCGGATACTATTGTTAACAGTTCACCTAACGGACTTATTGTTCTTAATGAAAACTTAGAGGTTCAGCAGATTAACAAATCTGCAATGGAAATTATGAACATCCGTTACGCCTCCGATGTTTTAGGTGACTATGTTATCCGAATTCTTGATCCCTCAGTTTTTGAAACAGTTCTTAAAACCGGCAGAGGTGTAACTAATCAGAGAGTTTACCTTGCGGAATACAAGAGATATGTTGAACAGACTGTTGTTCACGACAGG
>JAZRFO010000300.1:0-1584 GCA_045643685.1 Acutalibacteraceae bacterium | reverse complement strand
CACCCGCACTGAAGAAGGGGAGTGTAATACCGATAACAGGTAAAATCATAATACACATACCAATGTTGATAACGACCTGAGCAGCTATCATTGAAGCAATGCCGTAACAGGCAAGTTGTGATGAAAAATCCTTGGCGTTTTTGCCGGTTTTAATCATCATAAAGCAAATTGCAAACAATAAACCTAATGCGACAATGCACCCGAAGAAGCCTGTTTCTTCGCCAATTGCGGTAAAAATAAAGTCATTTTCACTTTCAGGAACGATACCACCCTGAGTATATGTACCCTTAAAAAGACCTTGTCCAAAGAATCCTCCCGACCCTAAGGCATTCAAACCTTTTAACTGCTGATAGCTTTCTGCTTCGAATTCTTCGGGTTTTATAAGTGCTAAAAATCTGTTTCGCTGATAATCGTCGAAAATGTACATCCATATTAATGGGGAACCGGCAATTGCAAGAAGTCCGCCTGCTGCAAAGTAGCCAATATGTAACCCTGCAAAATACAGCATTGCAATAGTCATAAAAACGAAAACCAGCGCAGAACCCATATCGCCTGTAAGTATAACAAGACCAATGGGAATAATTGCGTGAATACCTAAAAGCAAGATGGAAAGTGGCTTGTTAATGGTATCTCTGCAAAGTTCAAGATGCATTGAGAAAGTTATAACATAGCCGATTTTTACAAGCTCTGAAGTCTGGAAATAAAGTGGTCCGAAAGCAAGCCATGACCTTGCGTCAGGTCTGGATTCGGGCGCAACACCGAATAATAGGGTAATAATCATTAGAACAATACTGACTATACCGATTATTGGCCATAGTTTCATAATCAGTTCGTAATCAATAGCGGATATAACAAGCGTTATTATAAGACCCATAACTGCGGCAATAATCATAACCGTAGCATCACGGGAAATAAACTGACCGTCCTGCAGGTTACACATTGTAGCACTGTGAACCATTAATATACCGAAAATCGAAGCCGCCATAATCAGAAAGAAAAGTGTTTTGTTGGTTTCTGATATAAAACGTTTCGAAAGGGAAAATATTTTTTTCAAGGCATTGCCCCCTTGATTTTAACAAGTAATATTGTTATTATACATATATTAGATTTTTATTTCAAGTGTTTTACTTTTTTTGAGGTATTTATGGTAGAGGTTATTTCAAATTCTCCTGAGCAGACCGAGGTCTTTGGTGAGCTTCTCGGCAAAGTCCTGAACGGTGGCGAAACTGTGGCGTATTTTGGCGGTCTTGGTATGGGTAAAACCCGATTTACTGCCGGTCTTGCCCGAGGTATGGGTATTAATGCGGAGGTTTCAAGTCCTACATTTGCTCTCGTTCACGAGTATCGCGGTGACAAAACTTTATATCATTTTGATATGTACAGAATATCAACTTTTGAGGATTTGTGCTCCACAGGTTTTTATGATTATCTTGATTGGGGCGGTGTTCTTGCGGTTGAGTGGAGTGAAAATATTGAAAATGCTCTACCTGAAGAAAAATTAATCAGAATTGAGATTTCACGCGGCGAGGATGATGAAAGCCGTATTTTCAGAATGTGTGGTGACAAGGTTTATGAAGATTCTTG
>JAZRFO010000299.1:0-4789 GCA_045643685.1 Acutalibacteraceae bacterium | reverse complement strand
CGCGACAATATTATCACCTTTGAGGGTGTTTCATCCTGTTTCTACCTTTGGGTAAACGGTCAGTTTGTAGGCTACAGTCAGGTTAGCCACTGTACAAGTGAATTTAATATTTCAGAATTCCTCAAAGAAGGCACAAACAGATTTGCGGTGCTTGTTGTTAAATGGTGCGACGGCTCATACCTTGAGGACCAGGACTATTTCAGACTTTCAGGTATTTTCAGAGAGGTTTACATTCTTTCAAGAAACAAAACAAGAATTGAAGATGTTTTTGTAAAACAGGCTTTCAATGAAGATTTCTCCCTTTGCACACTTAACATTGACTGCAAATTAGTTGGCAACGCCCCCGTTCTTTACGGTGTGGCTTCACCCGATGGCAGTTTAATTGCACAGGGCGAAAGCGACGAAAGTAACTTCCATATTGAAATTAAAAATCCCCTTATGTGGAATGATGAAAAGCCCTACGTTTACCACCTTTTCCTTACAGTTGAGGATGAAATCATCCCCTTACAACTTGCATTGAGAACAGTTGAAATCAAGGACAAGAAATTACTTATAAACGGCAAGGCCGTTAAATTAAGAGGTATCAACCGTCACGATTCATCCGCAGAAAATGGTTATGCAGTAACCCTTGAGGAAATGAAGCGCGACCTTTTCGTGCTCAAAAAAGCCAACGTTAACGCTATACGTACCTCACACTATCCCAATGATCCCCGTTTCTACTCTCTTGCAGAGGCTCTCGGTTTCTACTTCATTGACGAAACTGACATTGAAACTCACGGTATGGGTTACAACACACCTGCCGATTGGGACTGGATGCGTTGGTCACTTCTTTCAACCATCCCCGAATGGAAAGAGGCTTACGTTGACAGAGCCGCAAGACTTTTTGAACGTGACAAAAACCACGGTTCCGTTATTATGTGGTCACTTGGTAACGAAAGCGGTTGCGGTGTGAATCACCGTTATATGCGTGAGTACATCAAGAGCCGTGACGAAAACGCAATTGTACATTACGAAAACTCCCACCTTGAATTCAAGGCAGTTCCCGAGGGTGAATGCTTCGCAGATATTTCCGACGTTGAAAGCAGAATGTATGCGGACGTTGACTACATTGAGCCCTATCTCAATAACGAAGAATACCACAAGCCCTTCTATATGTGCGAATACGTTTGCGCATCCACAACTGGCGACGTTTATGATTTCTGGAACCTCGTGGACAAATACGAAAACTTCTGTGGCGGATGTATATGGGAGCTTACAGACCACGCAATAAATATCCCCGATGAAAACGGCAACGCCCGTTACTACTACGGTGGTGACTTTGGTGACTTCCCCAACGACGGTATTTGCTGTATTGACGGTCTTGTTTTCCCCGACAGAAGTCCCAGACCCGGTTACTACGATATGAAGAAGGTCTACGAGCCTTTCAGAGGTTCATTCAAAGACGGCGTTCTTACAATAAAGAGCGTACGCTACTTTGAAGCTCTTGCAGACCTATCCCTTAAATGGACAGTTACTGACGAGGGCAAAGTAATTGCAGAGGGCTTTATTGAAAGCCTTGACGTTGCACCCCAGAGTGAAAAGGAATTCAAGCTCTTTGAGGAAAGTGATTACTCACTTAAAAACAACGCTTTTGTTACAATTTCAATTTGTCAGAAAAATGATACTCCCTGGGCAGAAAAAGGCTACGAGGTTGGTTTCTTACAGTTTGAACTTGAAAGCGAAAAAGCAGAGAAAGACCACGTTACTTATCCTCTTACATTCACCGAAACTGACCGTTTTGCTACTGTTAAATGCGGTGAAAATGAATACATCTTCGACAAGCCCTACGGCAGAATCAATTCTATAAAGAACAATGGCAACGAATTGTTAGAAGTTCCCGTTAAATTTAAAATGTGGCGCGCACCCTCTTACAACCGCGGTTCCGTTGACGAGTGGATTGCAAACCACCTTCACCACATAGCTCAGAAAACCTATGCCACTCGCGTAACTGAAGGCGACAATGCAGTGACAATTGAGTGCGACATTGCTCTCGGTGGTCCTGCAAACCCGCCCATTATAAAGGGTACTGTAACATATACCTTTACAAGTGACGGTAGTGTTGCGGTTGCTATTAAGGGTGATATACGCGAGAATGCACCCCTCCTTCCCCGTCTTGGTCTTGAACTTTTACTTAAGGAAGAAAACGAAGATATTTCTTACTTCGGTCTTGGCGGTACTAAGGAAACATATCCCGACAGATACAAAGCTGCAAGATATGGCGAATACAACCTTACAGTTACCGAGAACTTCGTTCACTATATAAGACCCCAGGAAAACTCATCACACTTCAAAACAAGATGGGTTCAGGTAGGTAAGAAGGACGGCAGCTCACTTCTTGTTACAGGACTTGACAACAAAGAGTTCTCATTCAATGCTTCCCACTACTCTGCAGAGCAGTTGACCGAGGTAAAACACGACTTTGAACTTCAGAAAGAACCCTATACTATATTTAATATAGACGGCAGATTTAACGCTATAAGCGAAAGCTCCACCCTCGACAACGACGAAAACAACCGTCTCTTTGATGAAAAGAGTGTTGACTTCGGTTTCATAATCAAGCCTTGTAAATTTTAAGGGGGGCTTGATTTGAAAGAAAAGAAATCCCTTAAAAACAAATTTACCTATGGTATAGGTGCTATCGGTCTTGACTTAAGCTATGGTATGTTTTACTCGTACCTTGCAAAATATATGACCGACGTGTTAAAGCTCAACAAGATTTTCTTGTTACTTATTACTCCCTTAGCAAGAATATGGGATGGTATAAACGACCCTATGATGGGTACTCTTGTTGACAACACAAAAACCAGAATGGGTAAATATCGACCCTGGATTTTAATTGGTTCTTGTTGCAACGCAGTTGTGCTTGTGCTCTTATTCACAAACCCGGGTCTGCAGATTGGCGGTATACCATTACATATTTATACTGCTATACTTTACGTGTTCTGGGGTATGACAAACACAATGGCGGATATACCATATTGGTCAATGGTCCCCTCATTCACAAGTGACCCAAGCGAAAGAAATATTATTGCCACCATAGCCCGAGCCTTTTCAGGCTTGGGTCAGGGAATAATATCAATTCTCACTCCCGTTGTGCTTCCCCTATTAAGTATTACCTTTGACCCCAACACAGGGGAAAAGGTATGGGACTCAAGGGGCTTCAGTATATGGGCACTTATCTGCGGTGCTTGTCTTATAGGTTTTTCAAGTCTTTCCGTTGCAACTACCAAAGAAAAGCATATCGTACCCCCAAGCGGTGAAAAGTTCACTTTCAAAAAGATGTTTCAGATTGCAAAGGGTAACGACCAGTTGTTGGTATTTATGTTATTTGCAATGCTTTCAAACGCCGGTTGGTATATGATTTCGGGTGTTGGTGCATATTACTTTGACGTTGTTATCGGTGACATTGAGGCACAGAGCCTTTTCAACACTATTGGTGCGGTAGGCTCCGTTTTGGGTCTTTTAGTAGTTCCCATAATGACAAAATTCACCACAAGAAGACGCACTTACCAATTCTCGCTTATTATGGCTATAATCGGTTTCACGGGGACTATGGCTTTCGCAAGCTTCTTCGGTGAACCTAAGCTTATGGCTATGAATATAAGCTATCTTGTAGCATCCATAGGTGTTGCATCAATGTTCGTGTCACAGACTGTATTCCTTGCAGATATTGTTGACTACGGCCACGTTAAGCAAGGCTTCCGTTCTGAATCCATAACCTTCTCAATGAAGGGCTTTTTGCAGAAAATGGCATACACCATTCAGACAATTATCCTTTTCTCAGGTCTTCAGATTTCAGGCTATGACGAAACCTTACACGCGGCAAACACTCAGGGTGTTAAAACATCAATCAGCATTATGATGTTGGGTGTGCCTATTGCTTTATTTGTAATTTCTCTTTTAATATTTACCTTCAGGTTCAAGCTTCACGGTAAATATATGGAAGAAATTACCGCAAAAATAAATGAATTAAAAGAGGAGGCTTAAAATATGGGAATGGCTATGAACTGGGGGTTAATAATTGCCCTTATAGTGTTTATTTTTGTTGCTTTATTGGCGTTGGGTGTTACAGCTGCAATAATTGTTGCAATCGTATTAATTGTCAAGAAAAAGAAGAAAAATGTTCAGGAAGTTTCAATTGACGACAAAACACCTGTGGACGAAATAAAATAATTTAATTAATAAAAAAATATCTCCGTGATACCCTTTCGGATATCACGGAGAATTTTTATTTGTTATTTTCTCAGCTACCTAAGATTTTTGAAGTTGCGCCATTTTCAACAGAAGTGAATTTACAGTATTCTTCGATGGGGTATTCAATCTGGCAACCTTCGCCTGTTGCGAAAGCCACGTCCCAATCTTCAATACCAAAAACACTACCTAAGAGTTCGAGGTCTTCTCTTGAAGTGGTGCAGGAAGCACCAATTACACCTGTACCTGATGCTGTAATAAACATTGCGCTAGGTTTAATGTACATATTCACTTACATAACCTCCCCTGCAGGTAAAAAGTTGAAAAGACTTTTTATAATTTCAATAATCATAGCGATAAGCTGTTCGATAAATGAACCGGAGCCGGTTGAACCGCCGTTTTCAGGTTCATTTGTATTTGTGTCATCGCCTGTTGTGTTATCGCCAGCGATGTCGGGTTCTGTTGTATCATCCTCAACAACGGGTGTAACAACACCGTTAATAACGTCTGCTCTTACGGGTGCTGCCATAAAGGATTCTTTTGCTTCGCCCATATCTTC
>JAZRFO010000298.1:0-2623 GCA_045643685.1 Acutalibacteraceae bacterium | reverse complement strand
TGTTCCTGTGCCATCCAGTCCATTGTAGCAGCACCGTCATGTGTTTCACCTAATTTGTGGTTAACACCGGTATAGAAAAGGATACGCTCAGTTGTTGTGGTTTTACCAGCGTCAATGTGAGCCATGATACCGATATTTCTGTTCTGCTGTAAAGATACCTGTCTTGGCATAATATCCTCCGAATTATAGTAAGAATATTCAAACGGTTAAAATTACCATCTGAAATGTGCAAATGCTTTGTTTGCTTCTGCGTTTTTGTGCATGTCTTCTTTTTTCTTGAATGCAGCACCAACAGAATTTGTAGCGTCTAAAATTTCGTTAGCAAGTCTTTCTTTTGCTGTTCTTTCTGAACGCAAACGAGAATAAACTGTGATCCAACGGAGACCGAGTGTTTCACGTCTTTCGGGACGAACATCGATCGGAACCTGGTAAGTAGCACCGCCGATACGACGAGCTTTTACCTCGAGAACGGGCATAACATTTTCCATTGCAGCTTCGAAAACTTCAAGGGGTTCTTTGCCTGTCTGTTCTCTGATGATATCGAATGCGTCGTAAACAATTTTCTGTGCGACACCTTTCTTACCATCTAACATTACGTTGTTAATAAGCCTTGTAACAAGCTTTGAGTTGTAAAGCGGATCTGGCAAAACATCACGTTTTGCAATCTTGCCTCTTCTTGGCACTTCGCTTCCCTCCTTCATATAAATGATATCTTAGGTACTCGAGTGACTATGCTTCCCGTGGCGCCAATGGCTTTTACAACTCTGTATAGTTATAAAAATACTCACCATTGGTTGAATTAATTCAGCCTGCAAGAAGATTTGTCCTTGAATAATTAGTTTTTGGTAAAATTATTTTTTACCAGCTTTGGGACGTTTTGCACCGTATTTTGAACGGCTCTGCATTCTGTTTGCAACGCCCTGGGCATCAAGTGTGCCTCGGATGATGTGGTAACGCACACCGGGAAGGTCTTTTACACGACCACCACGGATAAGAACCACGCTGTGCTCCTGAAGATTGTGACCCACGCCGGGAATGTAAGCAGAAACTTCGATTCCGTTTGTGAGACGAACTCTGGCGAGCTTTCTGAGAGCTGAGTTAGGTTTCTTAGGTGTATCAGTCTTAACAACTGTACAAACACCACGTTTCTGAGGAGAATTGTTGTTTGTTAAAACATTCTTCTTAGAGTTGAGACCTTTACCGAGAGCAGGAGCTTTTGACTTCTTTTCAAGAGTTGATCTACCGCTGCGAACGAGCTGATTAAATGTTGGCAAGTATTTTCACCTCCGATATTAATATAGGATATATACAGAACAGGGCATACCTATCCCATACGCACCGGATAATAATTTACCATTTAATAAACCTTTTGTCAACAGTTTTACCAAACTTTTTTATAAAAATTCATTGAAATTCACAAAATTTAGATTAGCAGATAGCGATTAGCAATTAGCTGTTAGCTCTTTGCTCTTTGCTATCCGCTATGCGCTATCTGCTATCTGCTATTTGCTATTTGCTATTTGCTCCTTTGTAGCTTCCCCATCACCTCTCCACTTATAATTGCGTCGCAGACCCGAAACTTGCCACTTGCCACTTCCAACTTGCCACTTTTAAAATGTTCGGAAGCAAAGCTTCCCCTTTAATTTTGCATTTTGCATTTTGCATTTTGCATTTAAAAAATCCCCTCGCATTTCTGCGAGAGGATTTTTTATTTTATTCCATAGGAATTTCTATTGAATTGAATGTTTCCTCGGGAGCAGCTGTTGAAACAACATCAACATCGCTGTAGCATTTCATACCTGTACCTGAGGGAAGGAGTTTACCGATAATAACATTCTCTTTAAGACCGAGAAGCGGGTCAACCTTACCCTTGATAGCTGCATCTGTAAGAACTTTAGTAGTTTCCTGGAAGGATGCTGCTGAAAGGAATGATTCTGTTGCAAGTGATGCTTTAGTAATACCGAGAAGAACGGGAGAAGCTGTTGCAGGAACGAAAGGCATTCCTTCTGCTTCGCAACGAGCTTTTGCTTCAGCGTTAGCATGAATAAGTTCACGTTTTTCAACTGAAGTACCCTGAAGAAGTGTTGTTGAACCGGGTTCTTCAATTCTAACTTTTCTCATCATCTGACGAACGATAACCTCGATATGCTTGTCGTTGATATCAACACCCTGCATACGATATGTCATCTGAACTTCTTTAATGAGGTAGTTATGAACAGCGTCAACACCAAGAACTGCAAGAACGTCGTGGGGGTTAACTGCACCCTCTGTAAGATGCTGACCCTTCTTAACGTATGCACCCTCCTGAATTTCCTGACAAAGTCTTGCATCGAAAGGAATAAGATATTTCTTAACATCTTCGTCGTTAGTGATAACAACATAGTTGCTCTTCTTGATTTCTTCGAATGAAACTTTACCTGAAATTTCACTGAGCATTGCAAGTGTTTTGGGTTTTCTACCTTCAAAGAGTTCTTCAACACGAGGAAGACCCTGTGTGATGTCGGCCTGAGAAGCAACACCACCGGTGTGGAAGGTTCTCATTGTAAGCTGTGTACCGGGTTCACCGATGGACTGAGCAGCGATAATACCAACTGCTTCACCAACAGTAACAGGACCTGCTGTT
>JAZRFO010000297.1:0-8930 GCA_045643685.1 Acutalibacteraceae bacterium | reverse complement strand
TTTTGCCGTCAACTGTGATTGTACCTGCTTCGTCGTCAGCTTCAACAGTGTGAAGACCTTCGCCGATTCTGCCGCAGTAACCGCCCTGAGCTGTATCATACTTAAGAAGGTTAGCAAGCATTGAGGGTTTTGTAAGGTCGTTGATAGCTACTACATCGTAACCTTCAGCGCCGAACATCTGACGGAATGCGAGACGGCCGATACGACCGAAACCGTTAATTGCAACTTTAACTGACATTTGAATTACCTCCAAATATTTTTTATTAGTTTTATGTTTAACCTATAACATTTTACCACAAAAAGGAATAATTGCAAGAACTTTGACATAATTTTAACTTATATTTTCAAGTTTTGTCATAATGTTAAAAAAATATTCGTTAATGTAGTAAAAAATGGGTTAAATTTCAATAAAATTTACTTGTTTACAACGTTTATGGGTGCTCCGTTAAGATAGGCTTTGATATTTTCTTCAAGAATACCCATAAGACGAAGTCTTGTTTCATAAGCTGCCCAGGCAATATGGGGAGTTATGAGGCAGTTGGGTGCAGTAAGGAGGGGGTTATCTTCCTTGGGCGGCTCTGTGGAAAGAACGTCTGTACCGTAACCTGCAAGAGTGCCGTTTTTCAAAGCCTCTGCAACGTCTTTTTCGTTGGCAACAGGACCACGGGCGGTATTAATGATGTACGAACCCTTTTTCATTTTGTTTATAAAATCGGCGTTAATGAGCCCTGCGGTGTCAGGTGTAAGTGGACAGTGCACAGTAATGAAATGGGAGTTACCGATTACTGTATCAATATCCGTAAATTCAACATTGGGGAAGCCCTCTTTCTTACCCGAGGGAGTGTAGCAAAGCACCTTCATTCCGAAAGCGGTTGCTATCTGTGAAACTCTTGCACCGATTTTACCAAAGCCAATTATACCAAGAGTCTTACCATCAAGCTCGTAAAGAGGGGAGTTCCAATAGCAGAAATCTTTGCATTTTGACCAGGTACCGCTCTTTACGTCGGCAGTATATTCACTGACCTTATTTATAAGTTCAAGAATATATGCGAATACCATCTGTGCCACAGCATTTGTAGAGTATGCAGGGATGTTTGAAACAGGGATTCCTCGTTCCTTTAATGCTTCACAATCTAACTGATTGTAGCCCGTAGCAAGTGTAGCCACGAACTTAAGATTGGGTAAGTCATTTAAGAGTTCACGGGTAATTGCAACCTTGTTTACAATAAGTATATCCGCATCTTTACCGCGTTCAATTATTTCGTCGGGAGTTGTTCTGGGATAGACAGTTAAATCAACTAATTTTTCAATAGGTTCCCATGAAATATCCCCGGGGTTTTCTGTGTAACCGTCAAGTATTACGGCTTTAAGTTTTTTGTTCATAATATCACCGGATTTATTATACACAATATTATGGATACTTTCAATAATTCTTTTTGTATTTTTATAAAGGTCTTACTTGACCTTAAAGCGATATTGGTATAAAATAAATAGTTAGAACGAGGTGACGTTTTGCGTAAAAAGGATTTCCGTGAGGTTAATAAAAAATCTTTTGTAATCAGGCACTCCGCGAAATTCTGTTTCGCTTTAGCGTTGCTTTTGATTTTCGCTTCATATATCGTTACTTTCCCTACAGTTCAAAAAAGTCTCGAGGCAATTAATACCGAATTTGTGAATCTTGAGAATTTTATAGCGGGGTTCAATCATTTAATAGCATTTTTTATTATAATGTTCCTTTTTCTGTTTAAAAGCTTTGTGCCCGTTATACCTTTTTCGGTATTGTTTATCAGTAGCGGTATGGTTTTTCCTGCTCCTGTTGCGGTTATGGTAAATGCTTTGGGATTTGCTTTGCTCGTAAGTACCAAGTTCTTATGGGGCAGACGTTTTGGCGGCGGTAAAGCCGTAAGGGTTCTTAAAAAGTATGAGTCTGTTTCAAAATTTATGGATTTTAACGGTTCGGGAAATAAATGGATGCTTGTTCTGTTGCGGTTTATTCCCTTTATGCCACTCGGTATGGTGAGCCGTGCTTATGGTACAACCGAAATCAAAGCCCTGCCATATGTTGGTTTGTCGGTTCTGGGTTTTTTACCACGACTTGTATTATGGAGCGTTGTAGGTATCAATATTTTTGACCCATTTACTCCGTCGTTTATTGTACCCATAATTATACTGTTAGTTGTAAGTGGCATTGCCATTTTAATATATAACACTTTGTCAGAATAATCCGAAAGGAATTTTAATATGAAAAAGAATTTAATTAAAACTCCCGAGTTTCTTGAAAGACTCGCCGTTGTATACGGTGACGAAGCAAGCACTCAACAGGAAAGATATTTTAACCTCGCTGAAACCTTTGAAAAGGATTTTGAGTGCGAGGCAGATTTGAGATTTTTCTCTGCGCCCGGCAGAACTGAGGTAGGCGGTAACCACACCGACCACAATAATGGTAAAGTTCTTGCAGCAGCTATTAACCTTGATGCAATTGCGGCGGTTGAAGCTCGTGATGATGGTGTTATCTGCGTTAATTCTCAGGGATATACTCCCATTACCGTTGATACTGCAAATCTTGAAATTGTTGATGAAGAAGCAGGTAAGTCCGATGCTCTTATCAGAGGTGTTTGTGCAAGGTTCAATGAGCTTGGTTACAAATACGGCGGCTTTAATGCGAGTGTGACTTCCCGAGTTCTTTCAGGTTCGGGTCTTTCTTCCTCTGCCGCTTATGAGGTTCTTATTGGTACAATTCTTAATTACCTTTACAACGACGGCAAAATCAGTGCCGTTGAAATTGCACAGATTTCTCAGTATGCAGAAAACGTATACTTCAAAAAGCCCTGTGGTCTTATGGACCAGACAGCTTGTTCAGTTGGCGGTTTCGTAAAAATCGACTTTGAGGATACAAGCGCACCTGTTATTGAAAAGGTTGATTTTGATATTGCTAAACACGGCTACAACCTCTGTATTGTTGACACAGGTGGAAACCACGCAGACCTTACAGGTGATTATGCGGCTATTCGTCTTGAAATGAACTCAGTTGCCGAATTCTTCGGTAAAAAGGTTCTTCGTCAGGTTGATGAAAGTGATGTTTTTGCAAATATCGGTGCTATCCGTGAAAAAACAGGCGACAGAGCTATTGAACGTGCAATTCATTTCTACAATGAAAATAAACGTGTTGAAAGACTTTCTGCGGCTTTATCCGATGGCAATTTTGATGATTTCAAGAACACAATCATCGAAAGTGGCAAATCCTCTTATATGTACAACCAGAACTGCTTCACCTTATCAAATCCCGACGAGCAACCCGTTGCTCTCGCTTTATGCGTAGCAGAGCAACTCCTTAAGAACAAGGGTGCTTACCGTGTTCATGGTGGTGGCTTTGCAGGTACAATTCAGGCATTTGTACCCGTAGAGGAGACGGAGGATTTCGTTAAGACTATGAGTAGTTTCTTAGGTGAAAACTCCTGTTACATACTTAAAGTAAGAAGCCACGGCGGCTGCGAAATATGATTAAAAAAGTAACGGATAATATTAATTTAAGCGGCGTTTCATCGCCGCTTTTACCGTTAATATACTGTGATTTCAACTTTAATTCTGGAGATACAGAGGGTGTTTATTTTCAGTACGATGAAAATAATGAAATAACCTCGGTTTTTTCTTTGAGAAATGGTTGTGTTACCTTTGCCAAGATAAAAGAAACTGATTTTTCTGAAGTATCAATGTTTTTTGAGTTTTTGGGTGTAACCGATGTTTTATCTGATTTTCCCTTGGATGATGCTTTCGAGAGTTTACCATTACTTCAATTAACCCACCGAAGCGAAAATGTTTCTGATGTTGAATTTTTAAGTGAAACCTCAAGATTCGGTGAGTATATAGAGGTTTTTAACCTTTTAAATGATACTGAGGGCGATTTTTCAAGGTGGTACGGCAATTTTTCAAAGAAAATAAATTCAGGGGTTGCCTGTGGAGTTTATAAAGTTGTTGATAAATCAGTTGTGAGCACCGCTACTGCAACGGCAATTTATGATAACAGAGCAGTGATATCAGGGGTTTTCACTAACTCCTTGTATCGTGGCAAGGGCTATGCAACCGAATGTGTAAAAGCACTCATAAATCAACTTCATAAGAGAAACATTGATGAAATCTATCTTTGGTGCGAAGAAGATAGAATACCATTTTACGAGAAAATGGGTTTTTATATGAGTGGTCAAATATATTTGAGAAAGGTATAAGAAAATGTCTTTTTTTTATGTAAGTAACGAACTTCAGGCTTTGTCTGAAAAGGCCATGCTTAAGTGCGAAGCGAAGTTTAAGGAAATTGATAAAATAACCGAATATAATCAACAAAAGGTGCTTAAAGCCTTTATAAATAATGGTGTAAGTGAATCGCACTTCAGTGTATCAACAGGTTATGGTTATGGTGACAGGGGCAGAGAAGTCCTTGACGAGTTAACTGCCGAAATATTCGGCGCAGAGGATGCTATTATACGCCACAGTTTCGCAAGTGGCACACATACGCTCTGCGTTATGCTTTTTGGTGTGTTGCGTCCCGGTGACAAGGTCCTTTGTGCGACAGGTACACCTTACGATACAATTCATTCCGTAATCGGTTTAACAGGTGAGGGTATGGGTTCACTTAAGGATTTCGGTGTAACGTTTGATATCGTTGAATTACTTGAGGATGGCACCGTTGATTACGAAAACGTAAAAAAAGAACTTTCAAATACAGAATATAAAGCAGTTTATGTTCAACGTTCACGCGGTTACAGTTTAAGACCCACACTTACTTCTGCAGATATCAGAAAAGTGGTTGATATTGTTAAGGCAAACAGTAACGCAATAGTTATGCTCGATAACTGTTATGGCGAGTTCACTGAGTATGAAGACCCATCAAGTCTCGGTGTTGACCTTTTCGCAGGTTCACTTATTAAAAACCCCGGTGGCGGTATTGCAAAATGCGGCGGATATATAGCGGGTAAAAAAGACCTTGTTGAGCTTTGTTCTTACAGAATGAGCACACCCGGTGTAGGTCGCGAGGTGGGTGCAACTCTTGGTAATAACCGTGACATTTTTATGGGACTTTTCAATGCACCCCACGTTACGGGCGAGGCACTTAAGGTTGCGGTATTCACCGCGGCACTTTTTGAGGAAATGGGCTATGAGGTTTCACCCAAGAGCGACGAGACCCGCGCAGACATAATTCAGAGTATAAAACTCGGCAATCGCGAAAAACTTGTTGCCTTCTGTCAGGGACTTCAGAGTGGTTCCGTTGTTGACAGTTACGTTGTACCTGAGCCTTGGGCTATGCCTGGTTATGATTCGGACGTTATTATGGCGGCAGGTGCGTTTACTAATGGCTCATCTATCGAATTATCAGCCGATGCACCCTTAAGAGAGCCCTTTGCCGTTTGGCTCCAGGGCGGACTCAACTTCCATAGTGCAAAAATCGGTGTGCTTTTAGGTGCACAACGTGTTCTTGATTTGGGATAAACTACTTCTTTTGCAAGACAGTTTATTGCAAAAAGATTCGGTAAAGCCATAAGACCGTTGCAAATATCCGCAAAGGTCCAGACGAGTTTTGGTGAATTTACACCACCAATAAAAGCAAGAACTATATACAAAAATCTGTAAAATTTAATATATTTATTCCCGAACAAGTATTCAAAACTCTTTTCACCATAAAATGAACATCCAACCAGGGACATAAAGGCAAATACGGCGGTGAGTATTCCTATACCGCCTTTGCCTAAAAATCCTGCAGCAGAGTAAGCCTCGCAAGAAAGCTCGGCGCCAAAAAGGTTGTTTCTGTTATAATCCGTTGCCACAAGCATTACCACGGCTGTTAAACTGCACATCAGTATTGTGTCAGTAAAAACCTCAAGCATTGCCCAAGTGCCTTGATTTTCACCGTTTTTATCTTTGGTTTGTGCATGAATTATGGTGGAAGACCCAAGACCTGCTTCATTTGAAAATACGCCGCGAGATATTCCGTATCTTGCGGCTTTATACATTCCAAAACCACCTACGGCTCTGAGTGTGAAAGCCTCGGATAAAATTGTTTTTAAACAGGGTAATATTTCGCTTTTGTATTTGACGAGAATTATTCCAGAAAGAACAAAATAAAAAATACACATTAAAGGCACAACAACAGTCTGCACCTTTGCAATTCGTTTCATACCGCCCAGAATTATAGCAAAGCATAACACGGCACAAACAAGTGAAATAATAAAAGGGGATATGCCGAAACTACTGTTGAGGGAATCGGAAATAGAGTTGCTTTGGGTCATATTACCCATACCCAGTGCGGACATAAGGCAGAAAAAAGCGTACACTTTAGCGAGTTTTTTCATTTTAAGACCATTTTCTATGTAGGAAAAAGCACCGCCAAGGTTTTGGGTTGTGTACTTGATACCCAGGTAGTTTTCCGAATAAGCGGTCATCATACTGAAAAAAGCGGATATTATCATCCAGAAAACAGTACCGGGACCGCCCGAAAATAAAGCGGTGGCAACTCCAACGATATTCCCTGTGCCTATACAAGCGCCTAAAACCGAGCAAAAGGCAGAAAATTGAGAAATGCCACTTTCATCATTGCTTTTTCTGAACATAGACCCTAAGGTGTTTTTGAATATTTTAATGGGATGAATTTGAAAAAATCTGCTTTTAAAAGTAAATCTTAAAGCGGTGAAAATAAAAAAGATAAGCATGGGTGCACCCCAGACCACCGAACCTACCGCATCCAGAAAGTTTTGCATATTTTTAACTCCCTTCTTTACATTTTATAAAAACTAATTATAATAATATATTGAAATTTTCTGAAAGATAGAAGTTTATTATGGCTAATGATTTAACTAAAGGCTCTGCCGGTAAGGTTTTGTTGAAATTTACTTTACCGCTTTTTGTAAGCGTGGTTTTTCAACAGATGTACAGTATTGCCGACAGTATGATTGCAGGTAAATTTGCAGGTGAGGATGCCCTCGCCGCAGTTGGTGCATCATACCCAATAACCAATATTTTCAATGCAGTAGCAATCGGTTGTAACATCGGTTGCAGTGTTGTTATATCTCAATTTTTCGGCGCAAAACAATATGAAAAGGTAAAGACCGCTGCCTCAACTTCACTTATTGCAGGTGGGGTTTTGAGTGTGGTGTTGGCGCTTCTGGGTATCGGCTTTACCCCATTACTTATGAAAGTCGTTGATACTCCCGAAAATATTTTCAATGATTCTGCTTTGTATCTTGAAATATATATCGGTGGTTTTGTGTTTCTTTTTCTTTACAATATTGCAAACGGGATTTTCACCTCTTTAGGAGATTCCAAAACGCCTTTGTATTTCCTGATTTTTTCTTCGGTTTTTAATGTGGTGTTGGACTACATATTCGTAAGATTTTTAAATATGGGTGTATCGGGTGTTGCTTGGGCAACTTTTATTGCTCAAGGTGTGGCAGGGGGACTTGCGCTGTTGACTTTATTGAATCATTTGAGCAAACTCAAAACCGAAGTAAAAGCTCCCTTATTTTCTGTTAAAATACTTAAAAAAATAGCAAGAATTTCCATACCAAGTGTGTTACAACAAAGCTTTGTTTCTGTGGGTAATGTCTTTATCCAGAAACTCATAAACGGCTTTGGTTCATCTGTAATAGCAGGGTATTCTGCAGCAATCAAGCTTAATACATTCACAATTAATGCCTTGTATACCTTTGGTAACGGCGTGTCGGGTTTTACGGCACAGAATGTGGGGGCGGGTAAATACGACAGATTGAAAAAAGGCTTGAAGTATGGCTCGCTTATGGTTATTGTAACCGGTAGTGTTTTTGCCGTTACTTATCTTGCGTTCAATCAGGGCTTGATTAGGGCTTTTATGGATAGTGATGGTACACCCGAAGCACTTAAGGCAGGTTCCGCTTTCCTTAAAACCGTAGCACCCTTTTATTGCTTTATCGGTGTGAAACTTGTAGGTGACGGTGTTTTGCGCGGTACGGGTTCAATGAAGCTTTTTATGGTCGCAACTTTCACAGACTTAGTGTTACGCGTTGTGTTGGCTTTCATATTTGCTCCCTTATGGGGATACCAGGGAATATGGGTTTCTTGGCCTGTGGGTTGGACCACCGCAACGGTGCTTTCACTTGTTTTCTGTGTGGTAGTAATAAAAAAACAACATAAAAAGCGAAAGATACGATAAAATTCTTCAAATATGTTATCTTTTTAACAAAAAGTATTTGCTTTTTTTGATAATTGTGATAGAATGAAATATGTATGATATAGCATTCAAGAAAGGATGAATTTAATGGACTACAAAATGGAATTAACCCCTGAACAACTTGCCATGCTCAACGGCGAACAGGGCGAAACAATGGCAAAGGTTGTAAAGACCCTTGTTATGTATGGTGAAGCTTTCGGTGCAACTAAAATGGTTCCCGTTACAAGCGAAAAAGGTCACCTTGTAACAAGCTTCGGTCTTAAGGTTATGACTCCTGTTTACGACCTTATGGACCAGCTTATTGATGCAGGTCTTTCTTCAAAACAGAAATTCTCTGTTGACCCCAAGCCCGTTGACCCCAAAGTTCCTTCAAATTTCTTAAAGAACTTCGTGTTCAACAAATTTATGTACACAAAACAGGACAGTTATGATGAACAGCTCAAAAAGTTGGGTCTTGTGAGCGAGGATGCATACACTTGTACTTGCTATATGAACGAAGTTGGTAACCTTCCCAAGAAGGGCGACATTCTTTCATGGGCGGAATCAAGTGCGGTTGTTTACGCTAACTCCGTTCTCGGTGCTCGTTGTAACCGTAACTCAGGTATTATCGAACTTTTCGGCTCAATTGCAGGTTTCGTTCCTTACTTCGGTCTTGTTACTGACGAAGGCAGAAAAGCAACATGGGTTGTTGAAGTTAAATGTAAAAAGAAACCTGAAGCTCAGGTTCTCGGTTCTGCTA
>JAZRFO010000296.1:0-6159 GCA_045643685.1 Acutalibacteraceae bacterium | reverse complement strand
ATTTTCCATTACGGCGAGGTTACCATTGATGACCTTAAAAAAACACTTAACGAGAATAATATTACTGTGAGGTTGTAATTATGTTTGATATTGAAAAACTTAAATTTGACGAAAAGGGGCTTATACCTGCCATTGTTGTTGATGATGAAAGTGGCGATGTTTTAACCCTTGCATATATGAATAAAGAAAGTCTTGCAATTTCTTTGGAGAAAAAGCTTACCTGTTTCTGGAGCCGTTCAAGACAGGAACTCTGGCTCAAGGGTGAAACAAGCGGAAATTATCAGCACATAGTAAGCATTACTGCCGACTGTGATATGGATGCCTTAACTGTTCGCGTTAGAAAAGACGGCCCCGCTTGTCACACAGGGGAGAACACCTGCTTCTTCAATACCGTTATGGAAAATGACGAGATTGCTCCTGCATTCTCTGTTGACGGACTTGTTGAAATGCTCCAAGGCAGAAAAACCAATCCTAAAGAGGGTTCATACACAACCTATCTTTTCGAAAAGGGTATTGATAAAATTCTTAAAAAAGTCGGTGAAGAATGTACCGAGGTTATCATTGCAGGTAAAGCCGATGATAAAGCAGAAACAATTTACGAAATTTCTGACCTTATGTACCACGTAATTGTACTTATGATTGAAATGGGTATATCCGTTGATGATATTAAGAAGGAGCTTGCTTCCCGTCACGTTATAGACCATAAAATCAAACAGGAGAAAATGACGAAATAATTGCAAAAAGCCACTTGCTAAAAGCAAGTGGCTTTTTAAATGCAAAATTCAAAATACAGAATGCAAAATCGTCTGGGCTTCGCCAATTATATTAGCTTCCCGTTGTCAAAAAACATTGTCGAAATTTGTAATAAATGCTAATAGAAATAAAGTAATAAAAAGTTCATAATTATAATGTATTTTTATATGTGATTATACAAGGAGATATTATGAATAACGCAGAAAATAATAAGACCAATATTAATAATGGAAATATAAACTCAACCTCGAATGCTTCTTCGCAGGCACCCAAAAAGAAAAAATCCAAAGCCAAAGGTGCAATAATAGCTCTTGTTGTAGCCTTGATTCTTTGTATTATTGTGATTATTGGACTTGTTGTTTTAGGTGCACTCGGTGTGTTGGGCGTGGGTGTAGCGGGTATATTTATGTTCAATAAGACGGAAACTCAAAACGCACCCGAGGTTACGGTAGTCGAAACTGTTGAAATTACTACTGAAATACCCACAACTGAAATACCCACAACTGAGGAAGCAATTGTTACCGAACCTGAGGTTTCCGAGGTGTATGGTGATTACATTACTTCACCCGAGGAGTATTACGGAACAAATTCATACTACATCACTTACGATACACCCGCCCATGCAGGTGTCAATTTAAGGGAAACACCCGAGGATGATAGTGTGAAAATAATGGTTCTTCCTGAGGGTACAACTGTCACACGACTGTTTGAACCGGGCGAAACTACTGAAACCAAATATGTTTTGGTTTGTGTTGAGGTTGACGGCGTTGAATATACAGGTTACGTTATGCAAAGGTACGTTTCAACATTTAGTGGTGCAACTTTTGATAGTTACGTTAGTTACAATACACCGAGCCACGCAGGACTTGTATTAAGGGAAACCGCTGACGGTAACAGTGAAAAAATTATGGTTATTCCCGAGGGTACCGAACTTCGCGTTACGGATAATACTACGGGAGCTTATTGGGCTGTAGATGCGTTCTATAATGGCGGAATTTACAGCGGTTACGTGTTAGCGAAATACATAGAAAGTAACTATTGATGGTTTCATTTTTGTTTTGATTTGAGAGGGTAATGTATGGCAGTTTTTAAATGTAAAATGTGTGGAGGAGACCTTGAAATTCAGGAAGGTCTTACTATATGTGAGTGTGAATATTGCGGAACAAAGCAGACAATTCCTGCACTTGATAACGAAAAGAAATTAAATCTTTTCAACAGAGCCAATAGGTTGAGATTCAATAGTGAATTCGATAAGGCGGCAAGTATTTACGAAAATATTATTGCAGAGTTTCCCGAGGAGGCAGAAGGCTATTGGGGTCTCGTGCTTTGTAACTATGGTATAGAGTATGTTGACGACCCTGCAACCGCAAGGAAAATTCCTACCTGCCACAGAGCTGCCTTTGAATCTGTTACAAAGGATGAAAACTATGAATTGGCGCTTGAATACGCCGATGTTGTTGCTCAAAAGGTCTATCGTGATGAAGCCCGTGAAATCGACCGCATTATGTCCGAAATTCTCAGTATCAGTAAAAATGAAGAACCTTATGATGTTGTCATTTGCTATAAGGAAACGGATGATGTAGGCGGAAGAACAATTGATAGTGTTATTGCTCAGGATGTTTATGATGCTCTTACAGATAAGGGTTACAGAGTTTTCTTTTCAAGGATTTCACTAGAAGAAAAACTCGGTCAGCAATATGAGCCATACATATTCGCCGCATTGAACAGTGCAAAGGTAATGCTCGCTTTCGGTACAAAGTATGAGTATTTCCACGCAGTTTGGGTTAAAAATGAGTGGTCAAGATTTTTGAAACTTATGGCAAAGGATAAAACCAAAGCTCTTGTGCCGTGTTATAAGGATTTAGATCCCTACGATATGCCTGATGAGTTTAAAGCTTTACAGGCGCAGGATATGGGTAAAGTCGGCGCAATTCAAGACCTTTTAAGGGGTGTTGAAAAGATTTTACCTAAAAGCGAAACGACACCAGTTCAGGACACTGTAGTTGTTACTAATACCACGACCGCAACTGCAACGGTAACAACCGACTCACTAATAAAGAGAGCGTTTATGTTCCTTGATGATGGGGAATGGGAGAATGCAAATAATTATTGTGAAAAGGTGCTTGATATTGACCCTGAGAATGCACAGGCATACCTTGGTAAATTGATGGTTGATTTAAGGATGAATAATCAATCAGGTTTCGATGCTTGTTTGGTGGATTTTAGCGACAATAAGAACTATAAAAAGATAATTGCTTTCGGTGGTGATGATATCGTAACCGAATTGCAATCAAAATTAGAAAAAATACAAAACGCAATAGAAGAAAAGAAACGTTTGAAAATAGAAGCGGAACTTGAAAGGAAACGCCTGGAAGAAAAACTACACCAAGATGCTGAGTTACAGAAGTTCGTTATTGAATCGGATGTTTTGAGAAATTATACAGGTTCGAATGTGGATGTTTTGGTTACAGCTCTTGTTTCTGCTATTGAAAAAGAATGTTTTAAGTCGGATATAATAAAAACAATCACGATACCTAGTAGTGTGAAAAATATAGATAAGGCTGCATTTGACAAATGCACGAATCTTGAAGCAATAAATGTTTCAGAAGAAAATGAGTTTTATTCATCTGTTGATGGAGTTTTATTTAACAAAAACAAAACGCATCTCATTAAATATCCAATTAATAAATCGGATGTTGAATATGCGGTTCCTGAGACCGTAACAGAGATTGGTGAATTTGCCTTTTTAGATTGCACAAAATTAGAACATATTATGCTTCCTGATGGTGTATCCAAAATTAATTCCAGGGCTTTCGCAAAATGCACGAATTTAAAAAATATAAATCTGCCTGCAGGTCTGAAAGTAATAGCAGATGGACTGTTTTATGGTTGTTTGAAACTTTCAAAAATTGCGATACCTGATGAGGTTACAAGTATAGGCAATAGTGCGTTTTTGTGTTGTATGGCATTAACTTCTGTTACAATTCCTCGAAGTGTGGAGTTTATCGGTTCTGGTGCTTTTAATGGTTGTTCTTCTCTCAGTATAGTAAAAATGCTCCGAGAGAATATAACAATAAGTGACGGAGCGTTTATTGGTACAAAGTATAATGATAATAAAGCCATAAATAATAAACGAAGCAAGCAAGAGAGATACCGTTCGCAGGGTCTTTGCCAATATTGCGGTAGTGAATTCAAAGGATTTCTTAGTAAAAAATGCGCAAAATGCGGTAAACCCAAAGACTATTAATACAACTTAATACAAAATCAACGCATATTCTGATGGTTTTACCATTGGAATATGCGTTTTTTATTTTTTATCGTCTTATTGTGACAAGATTTTTATGGTTTAAGTTGTACACTTGTTTTAAAAATAAACTATATGCCGAAGGAGGATAAAATATGCCTGTTATTATAAAAACAAAGGCGAATGTTATCTACGCTTATTTAAAGGGTGAAATTGACCATCATACAGCACCCGAATTGCGTAATGCAATTGACGATGCACTTATTATGAACGAGGCTTTTCGGTTATTGGTGCTTGATTTTTCCGGTGTGACTTTTATGGATAGCTCGGGGGTGGGACTTGTAATGGGGCGTTACCGCCTTGCAAATTCCAAGGGTAAAAATATACGTGTGGATAACCTTAGTGAGCGAGATTACAGAATAATGAAAATGTCAGGAATAGAAAAACTTGCAACTATAAATAAAATTACAGAAAAAAAGGAAGAGTTTACCTATGAAAAAGATTAACGAGTTAAAAATGACCTTTGACAGCAGGTCTGTAAACGAAAGCTTTTCGCGCGTGGCGGTTGTTGCCTTTGCCACTCAGCTTGATATGACCGTTGAGGAAATGGGAGATATCAAGACCGTTGTCAGCGAAGCGGTAACCAACTGCATTGTTCACGCTTATCGTAATACTATCGGTAAAATTTACATAACCTGCACCGTTTTTGAGGAAGGGGTTGTCCGTGTGAAAATACGCGATAAGGGTTGCGGTATTCCCGATATTGAAAAGGCTATGGAGCCCTTGTACACAAGCCTTGGCGGTGATCGTTCGGGTCTTGGCTTTTCAGTTATGGAAAGTTTTTCCGATAGACTTTCGGTACGCTCAAAGGTGGGCGTAGGTACAACTGTCACCATTGATAAAAAGATTAAAGGAAAATTAATATGATATCCCGTGAAAAAATGGTTGAACAAAACCTGGGTCTTGTTCACGCCTGTGCCGGTAAATTCAAAAACAGGGGAGTGGATTACGACGATTTGTTTCAGGCGGGTTGTGTTGGGCTTTTAAAAGCCATTGACGGCTTTGACGAATCCTTGGGCTTCGTGTTTTCTACCTACGCTGTACCTGCTATTTTAGGGGAAATAAAGCGGATTTTTCGCGATGGCGGTACAGTTAAGGTGAGTCGCAGTATGAAGGAACGTTCTCGCGAAATCTGGCAACAAAAGGTAGTGCTTTGTGAGAAATTGGGTCGTGAGCCAACTCTTTCGGAAATTGCGGAGTTTGTGGGGCTTGGTGTCAGTGAAACAAGTCAGCTTCTTATGGTTTTTCAACCCGTAGTTTCTCTTACCGCACCTGAGGATGAATTTGGCAAACAATTCGATATTCCAATTGAGAGCGAGGAGGAGAAAATTTCAGAGAAAATCTGCCTTAATCAGTGCATTTCCCAGCTTTCAGAGAATGACAGGAAGATAATAAATCTGCGTTATTATAAATCTAAAACACAGGCGGTGGTTGCACGTGAATTGGGTATGTCCCAGGTTCAGGTTTCACGAAGGGAAAAGAAAATTTTAAAAGAAATTCGCGAAAAAATGTCCGTTTAACTTAAATCTACAAAAATGTGGGTTCAAGGTGGCAAAAGAATGTTAAAAATGTTATGTCAAAAAATATCAAATATACTTGAAAAAAGAGGCTTTTTAGTATAAAATATATTCGGTAAAAAATTAACAAACAAAAGGAGTTATTATCATGGGTCTTTTAAACAAAAAAACTGTTGATGATATCAACGCAAAAGGCAAAAAGGTTCTCGTTCGTTGCGACTTTAACGTTCCTCTTAAAGATGGCGTTATCACAGACGAAAACCGTATTACAGCGGCACTCCCCACAATCAAAAAACTTATTGCTGACGGCGCACAGGTTATCCTTTGCTCTCACCTCGGCAAAGTTAAAAATGGCCCCAACGAAAAAGAATCTCTTGCTCCCGTAGCAAAAAGACTTACCGAAGTTCTCGGTCAGGATGTTGTTTTCGCAGCAGACGATGTAGTTGTTGGCGAAAATGCTAAAAAGGCAGTTGCTGAAATGAAAGACGGCGATGTTGTTCTTCTTCAGAACACACGTTTCCGCCCCGAAGAAACAAAGAATGGCGAAGCATTCTCAAAAGAACTTGCTTCTCTTTGCGATATCTA
>JAZRFO010000295.1:0-8495 GCA_045643685.1 Acutalibacteraceae bacterium | reverse complement strand
GAAAATGCTTGGGTTTACTATGCTCTTTCCACTGTAGAAGAAATGGCAAAGATTTTAGGAAAAGATGAGGACATCTCATTTATTATCCAAAGAAAAGATACTATCAGAAAGGGATATAAAACTCTTTGGACAGAAGACGGCTTCAAAAGTAAAGATGCGAAAAATCCTGATGACAGAGCCAATGCCCTTGCAGTTTTGTCAGGACTTGCAGAAAAAGAGCAGTATGATACCATTAAAAATGTACTCACAACCACTCAAAATTCAAGTCCATATATGGAATACTATGTTCTTGAAGCCCTTTGCAAAATGGGAGAATATGAACTTGCAAGAGATAGAATTAAGGATAGATATGAGGGTATGGTGAATGCGGATTACTCTACTCTCTGGGAATTCTGGGACGCTTGGCGTGGCACTAAGAATCACGCATGGAGTGGTGGACCTCTTGTTATAATGAGTAAGCATTTTGCAGGTATCACCCCACTTGAAGCTGGCTACGAAAAGGTTAAAATAGACCCCCAATACACTCTATCCGACAGTATGAGTTGTACTGTTCCAAGCGTAAAAGGGTTAATCGCTCTGGATTATAAAAAGAGCTCCAACGATTATATTATCAACCTTACCCTCCCACAAGATATGAATGCTGTTTTATATGTGCCTACCGGTGCTATTGTAAATATCAATTCAGAAGTTTATTACCAAAACGGCGAGTATGTAAACGGTAAAATCGGTGATGTGGAGATTGTAGAAAAACCGCTCTAAAAACTCAATAATCAACAATAAAAAGAGCAACGCCTATGAAGTTAGCATTTAACCTCATAGGCGTATTTTTATATCTGTTTAAAATTTACTGAACCATCGGTGTAAGTTACAACAATAATTTTTACCTCCAGTTTCACACCTGACACAAAAGCTTCAATTTCTGCAATATGTACATTTCAACACAGCAGTCCTCTTACTTTTCAAACAAAATTTTCTGCTCTTTTGTATACCGTGGCAAATCAATGAAAAAATAACTAATAACAAAAATATGGAGGTAACAGAATGTTTAAACACGAAAAATTGCTTTTTCATCCTGTGGGAGTTGAACGTCCTAATCCGCAATATGCCGCACTTTTACAAGAACAGCTTGGTGGCGGAAACGGCGAATTGAAAGCAGCTATGCAGTATATGTCCCAGAGTTTCAGAATCAAAGACCCTGAAATCAAAGATTTATTCCTTGATATTGCTGCTGAGGAATTGGGGCACATGGAAATGGTGGCACAGACCATAAACCTTTTAAACGGACACGACGTGGATGCGGAAAGTGTACCCTCGGGAGAAATTCAGTCCCACGTAATTCTCGGGCTTAATCCCGGTCTTATAAATGCTTCGGGTTACTCCTGGACCGGTGATTATGTAACTGTTACAGGTGATTTATGTGCAGATTTACTCAGTAATATTGCATCCGAGCAAAGGGCAAAGGTAGTTTACGAATACCTTTACCGCCAGATTGACGATAAAAAAGTACGCGAAACCATCGACTTTTTGCTCAACCGCGAAGAAGCTCACAATCAGATGTTCCGCGATGCATTCAACAAGGTGCAAAATTCAGGGTCAAACAGAGATTTCGGAACTACCAAGGCTGCACGTATGTATTTTTCTATGTCAGACCCCGGTCCCGATGCATTTGCAACAGACAAAACAAATCCCGTATCTTTTGATAAATAAATATTAATCCCTTGATTGGTAAATAAGACCTCCCAGAAGAAACTTTGTGTTTTTTCCGGGAGGTTGCTTTTTATAAAGGTATTTAACAATTCACAAGATACCTATATTTCCTATTATTGTTTTATCTGTTTTTTCATGATATAATCATTTTACTACATTGTCCATAGGAGGGGATTTTTTTGAAGAATGGTATAATCCTTATTGTTTTCGGTATCATCATCGTATCAATCGGCATTTATGATTTACTCGGAAAAAGTAAAACAGCTTACTTCCCCGAAAAAAGTCTTAAGCAGTTTCCTGAAAAAATCCATAATCCTATATCGAAAAAACTTGCTCCTTTTACAATCATACTTGGTGTTATAATTTTTAGTTTAGGTATTGTAACACTAATAATCAACTGACCCCGAGGATTAATATGGATATTATTAAATATTACGTTGAACAATTTAATAATGACGACGAGGAATTCATAAAAAACCACATAGACAATGCCCTCGTTCCTGAAGATTGGGATTATTTCTGCCTGACAGGTGTAAAAATACTCGGCAAGGAATATGATATTGTTTACGATAAAAACGGCACTAAATACGGTAAATCCAAAGGTCTTACTATAATTGAACATTAACTATAAAAATCGGACAGATGAACAACATCTGCCCGATTTTGATTTTATTAAAGGTAATTGATTATGTACATTACAATTGAAATAATTGCTATTACTGTACCTAAAACTGCACTTGAGATTCCTGCGGCTAATAATATATTCGCAATTTTAGGTGCTTTTTTTGTAACTTCGCCTACGCGACGTTCAATTTCGTTGCGACGTTTTTCCGCTTTTTCTTTTTTCTCTTGTATACCTTTCAAGCAGTCCTCAGTCAATTTGTCTGCATCTCTCCAACCGGGAATCTGCTTAAGGAAATTCATTGCTGTTTCATAATTAGAACGTTCAATATATGATTTAGCATATTTAAGAAGTGCATCTTTTCTTGCATATTCTGCATATTCGTAGCAATTTTTTGCAAGTTCCTCAGAATCCTTGTAATGACCTATTGATTCAAAAAGTTTAGCCGCATCCTTATAAATAGCCTCTGTGCCACCTTTTTGCATCTTTTCCTGAGCCTTTTCGTAAATGGACTCTACCCGCGCAAGCTCGTTACGTGCTTTAATGCTCTCATTATAAGACGACAACATTTTTTTCATTTTGTCATCACCGAAACGCATTGCCTTTTGGTAGGAGCTTTTATTTTCGAAGGGTTGAGCCACATTCTGTAAATCTTCAACATTCTTTACACGAAGTTCTACCATAAGGCTATATAAATATGCCGTTGCGTTTTCAGGGTCATTGTCAAGAACTCTTTCACAGTATGCCTTAGCGTTATTAAAATCGTTATCCTCCAAAAACATTTCAATGCGTTTAAGAAGAGTTTCTTTGTTAACAGAACCGTCCACAACGGACACCTGTTGCACCTGAGGAGCGGGTTTACCTGCCAATTTATTGACACCATGTATCAAATCCTGCATGAAACCAATTTTGGACATATCCTGGGACTGAAGATACTGGAATTCCTCTGGCATATCATAGGGTGACATATCTTTATAGACAGGAATAATGGTCTTCTCTGCACCATTTTTAATAAGGGAAAGATAACGGCTCCATTCGTTTTTAACCCATACCGCCTCTAGGTGTTCGCGGTTTGTACCTACAACGAGCATTACTTTGGCGGAGTTTAATGCCGCAAAAATGTACGGTTCATAAGCTGAGCCCAATTTATTCTCCAAGGTTATTCTTGCAAAGAATACTTTGAAGCCCTCTTTAGTAAGAGCATAATAAATATCCTGAGCATAAACGCTATCCTGGGTTCTGTTGCCGAAGGCATCTGTTTCTTTATAACAAATAAAAACATCAAAGGGGTCTTCTTTGTTGGAAATCGCAAGAATGCCTTTCTGAATTCTGTCTATTTCCTTGGCTTCCGTTTCGTAAACTTCTCTCTGTAAAGCATCCGCATACTGAATGGCTTTCTGGTAGTTTTCATCTTCAAAAATGGAAGTATATTGAGCGCGGTTAACAGTAGGAATCCTTTTGCCTGAAGCAGGGTCTTCTACATATTCGATACCATATCGGCAAAGTACAATACCCCAATAGCTTTCACTGTCATCGTTGGCATCGCCCAATATCATTTCGTAAACGCCCATAGCCTTATCGAACTCATTCATACGACGGAAATAGTTTGCTCTGTCATATAACTGAACTCGTTTTTCATCATCCAATTTAGGCAAGGTCTGTTTTGTCTCGCAATACTCACAAACCGCAACAGTATCCCCCACATTAATATTCAACGTGCCACCGCACATTTTACATTTTAAAACTGCCATATACAATCCCCCTATTGTATTACTAAAAAAATAATACCATTGTTACATTATACTGTCAATGAAAGAATATCAAAGAATCTCCAGTTCACTGTAATTGTGGATATAGATATCCGCAAGGGCTTTCAGTTCTTCCTGATCAGGCTCGCTTTTGTCGTAAATTCCCACAACGTTATAGCCGTTTGCCTTAGCGGTTTTTGTAGCATAAAGGGCATCTTCGAACACCCAGGTTGTTTCTTTTTCTGTACCAAGAGCCTCTAACACAACGTCATACACCTTGGGCTCGGTTTTTGATGCCCCCACGGTGTAGGTTGAATATATTGCAGAAAAATATTCGGTCATATTATATTTTTCAAGTACCGCCATAAGGGCACTCTCCCCTGTTGCGGTGGCTATGCCCATTTTCACGCCTTTGGCTTTTAATTTTTCGAGAAACTCTATAATGTCATTTTTGGGCTCGGTTTCTTTAAGATATCTGCCCCTTATATAATCAAAAAGCAGTTCAAGAAGCTCCTCATAGCTTTTGTCAAGATTAAATCTTTCGATAGCAAGGTTAAGTGATTCACGAAGAAACAGTCCTTTGAAAAGTTCTTCGTCCTCGGGTGTCATCTGAAGACCTAAAATCTCAAAAAACTTATATCTTATTCCCTTCCAGACATGCATTGAGTCAAAAAGAGTTCCGTCAAAATCAAAAATAGCACCTGTTATATTCATTTTTCTCTCCTGTTTTGTTGATTTTGTTTTATTATACCCTGTTTTCCGTTTCGCTTAAAATTGCGGCACCCATTATAAGCACAACACCAATAATTTCATAAACTTTCGGCATCTGCATAAATACAATTGACGACAACACTATTGCGGATGCAGGGTCTATGTAACTTAAAATTGCCACGGTACGGCTTTTTAATTTCTTTATTGCGCCGAAGTACACAAGATACGCAATACCCGTATGCACAACGCCCACAATTATAAGAAGTACCGTTGATTTTACCTTAAATTCAATGTCGCCCATAGTTAAAATACCATAGGGTAAAACAACAAGTCCAGCAGTTATTAACTGAATAAAGGTTCTTTCATAATCATCGGTTTCACCCATAAATTTATTCATTATCATAACCGAAGCATACAGCACCGCCGCACCTAAACCACATAAAATACCGATGATTTTTGATGCATTTGTCCCGAAAATACCCGAAACAGCCACAACACCCATAAGGGCTACTAAAATGCAGATGATCTGTCGGGGTGTTAATTTATCCTTAAAAATAAAGGGTGATACCCCAACCACCAACAAGGGCGCCATATAGTAGCACACCGTTGCCGCAGGTATTCCCGTGTGGCGGTATGCTTCAAAAAGTAAAATCCAATTGAAACCTATGGCAACACCCGATGCCAACAAAACAGGTAATTTTTTAGAAAGCTTTTTGAAGTCGGTTTTATGCCCTTTTATAAGCATTACAATAAAGATTACCGTGGCACCGATTATACCACGAGCCGCCGCAACAAAGCCTGAGGGCATATCAATATATTCAACAAATATTCCTATGGTGCCGAAAACCACCATGGACAGTATCATAGACAGTTTTTCTTTCATATTTTCCTCTTTTACGAATATACTTATTTTACAGGTGATATTATGAAAAAAAGATTGTTTTTCTGGCAAGTAGCCGGATTTATTTTTACTTGTATTTTGGGAACATTACTTCATTTCTTGTATGATTGGACGGGCGGAAACGTAATTACCGCCCTTGTTTCGGGTGTAAATGAATCCACTTGGGAACATATGAAGCTTATGTTTTATCCCATGGCTGTTTTTTCAATTATTCAATACAAATTCATAGGCTCAAATTACCTTAAATTTTGGTCAATAAAATTAACAGGGTTGGTTTTAAGCCTTATACTCATACCCATATTTTATTACACATACACAGGCATATTCGGAGTAAATGCCGATTGGTTCAACATAACTATATTTTTTCTGTGTGCTGCAATAGCATATTTTGCAGAATATAAGCTTTTTCAAATTGAAAAAGGCTTTGACATCAACACTAAGACCGCGTTGATTATCCTTGTAGCAATATCACTATTATTTACCGCAAACACCTTTTCACCACCTGAAATACCATTATTCCAGGACCCCATAACCAAACTTTATGGAATAAATTAAAGGTCGATTTCAATACCTACGGGGCAATGGTCACTACCCATTATTTCGTTTAAAATGAAACTATCCTTGACTTTTTCCATAATGCGGTCTGACACTACGAAGTAATCTATACGCCAACCCACGTTTTTCTCGCGTGATTTAAACATATAACTCCACCAGGAATACTTTACTTCTTCGGGATACAGGCTTCTGAACGTATCTGCGAAGCCCGAATTCAGGAGTTCTGTAAACTTGCCTCTTTCCTGGTCGGAGAAACCTGCACTGAAGTGGTTGGTTTTGGGATTCTTAAGGTCTATTTCTTCGTGGGCAACGTTCAAATCTCCGCAGTATATGACAGGCTTTTTACTGTCAAGATTTTTCATATATTCTCTTAAGGCATCCTCCCACTCCATACGGTAAGAGAGTCTTGCCAATTCTCTCTGAGCATTGGGAGTGTAAACACAAAGGAGATAATAATCATCATATTCGAGGGTAATTGCTCTGCCCTCGTGGTCGTGTTCTTCAATACCAAGACCATAGCTTACACTCAAAGGCTCGTGTTTTGTGAAAACGGCAGTACCCGAATAACCTTTCTTTTCGGCACTGTACCAATATTGAAAATAGCCGGGGGTGTCAAAATCCGCTTGACCGGGTTGCATTTTAGTTTCCTGAATGCAGAAAAAATCCGCATCCACATCTTTGAAAAAATCGCCGAAGCCTTTATTAAGACAAGCTCTGAAGCCGTTAACATTCCAGGATATAAATTTCATTAAACTTGCATTCCTTTCAGGATAATTATACCTATTATATCATCCCTTTTTTATTATGACAACGAAAGATTTGAAAACACGAACAATATATGGTAAAATATCCAAAAAAACGGAAGGCCTTGAGTATGCACCGAGTAAATAAAGAATTAAAAGAATATATTTCGCAATATATTCTGCCACAATATTCCCAAAATGACGGCGGTCACGGAACAAACCACATAAACTATGTAATCGAAAGATGCTTTATTTTTGAAAAGCAATTCAATAACATTGACCCGGATATTTTATACACCATAGCCTGTTTTCACGATATTGCACACCACATAAACAAAGCCGAGCACGAAACCTTATCTGCAAAAGTATTTTTTGAAGATGAAAAAATAAAAAGTTTCTTCTCTGATGAAGAAAGGTTATTAATCAAAGAGGCTATCGAGGACCACAGAGCTTCTTCAAAAAATATTCCACGGAGCATTTACGGTAAAATAATTTCAAGTGCCGACCGTTCGACGGATGTTGAGGATTTTTTAAGACGCACACACCAGTATACATTAAAACATTTTGAAAATATTAGTGAAGCAGGAATCATTGAACGAGGCTATACTCACACCAAAGAAAAATATGGTGAAAAGGGCTACGCAAAACATTATGTTGTGGACGAGCAATATAATACATTCAGGAAAAGAGTAACTGAACTTTTAAAAGACAAAACCTTATTCGAAAAAACTTACAAAAAAATAAATAATATGTAAAAAATCACCGTATGCCTTAAACATACGGTGATAATTTTATTTTATCAATATCATTCCTGCAGCAGGAACATATATTTCTTCCAGATTGCAATTTATTGTGCCTTCTGAAACTTCCTGTCCCATACAATTTACTACTTTGTAGTTTCTGCCTTTCGCATTTTTGATAATAAGACACTTCTCAGCAGTTGCATTTACCGCCACACACTCGTTAACGGTAACGGGAATCACCACGTCATTATACGCGGTGTAAACTTCTTTATCAAAAAGTGCTGAACGAACAAGACTATACTCACTTTCGGGATTTGTGGCGGTAAGTTTACCATCAAGAAGCACGCTTTTCCACTCATTCCAGAAAGAAATATAATATTTGAGCATCTGATAGTGGTCGGCGGGAAGTTTATCAAGCCTCATTGAAATTTGTGGTACACTGTAAAGAATACTCGCAAACTGCAAAGCGGCATTTTCAACGCTATCCTCAGTATCCCACATAATCATATCTGAGTGAATCGCGGTTTTGCCCGATGTATAGCGTAAATTAACAATATTGAACCTGTTTTTTAATATGTCACACGGGCAGTCTCCAACGCGGAGCATATTTCCGTATTTTCTTATGGAGGGTCCCACGTAGGACTGACGGAATTCAATAAGAATTTCGGGATTTATTGCGATTAATTTAGCCTTAACCTCGCTCATAAGGGCGTGAATTGCATCCTCAAGGCTCTGAAAATCTCTTTCAGGGTCAGACTCAAGGGA
>JAZRFO010000294.1:0-2294 GCA_045643685.1 Acutalibacteraceae bacterium | reverse complement strand
GCTTTCTGACAAGCGTTCTGTTTGTCGATTTCTTCGAGGGTGTAGTAACCTGCTACGCAAGAGATAGGTGTAGCAGCCATTGTACCGCCCATGAATGCTTTCTTAACTTTTTCGCCGCTTGCATCAAGACCTGCACCGAGGTATTTCATATATTCTCTCTTACCACCGATACCGCCTGCACCGGGATATCCACCGGCAATAACTTTACCGAAGATAGTAAGGTCAGGAGAAACGCCGTAGTAACCCTGAGCACCTGCCATACCGATACGGAAACCTGTAACAACCTCATCGAAGATAAGGAGAGCACCGTATTTACGGCAAAGTCTTTCAACGCCCTTGTTGAAGTCTTTGTCAAGAGGTCTTGTGCCGCTTTCGGGACCGATGGGCTCGATGAAAACAGCAGCTGTACCACCTGTAAGGAGGTTACGTCTGAGAACTCTTTCAAGAGAGTCAAGGTCATTGGGGAAGAATTCCTGAGTATGTTTGAAAAGGTAAAGGGGAACACCGTGTGCCTGAGTGAATTTTGAGCCGGGAACACGGATACTGTAACCGAGCTGGTCACTCCAACCGTGGAAAGCGCCACCCATTTTTACGATATTCTTTTTCTTTGTAGCAAGTCTGGCAACACGGATAGCTGCCATACAAGCTTCAGTACCTGAACCGAGCATACGGAACATTTCAACAGATTCCATGCTGTCACAGATTTTCTTAGCAAGTTTGTATTCAAACTCGTGGAAAAGACCTGTTGAGGGACCGCAAGTATTAAGAAGGTCAATAACCTGGTCTCTTACAACCTTGGGGTTAGAACCGAGAACTGTGGGGCCACCTGCCTGAAGGAAGTCGAAATATTCGTTGCCGTCAACGTCATAAAGCATCATACCGTCTGCTTTAGTGAAAACAAGGGGGGAGGGATAGTTGAAAGCAAGGTTGTGCTGAACACCACCGGGGATAACCTGTTTTGCTTCCTCGATCATTTCTTTGCTCTTTGCACATTTTTTGTCGAAGTATTCTTCTTCGTACTGTTTAAGTACATCGGGCTTAATTGTGTAAATAGGTTTTTTGATGAGTTCGTCGAGCTGTCTTGTAACGGCAGCAGCGTCATGATACTCACTGATTGCGAATCTTGTGTCCATAATAAGTAACCTCCTTGGAGTGAATTTACGTTCACTCTAATTATACTATAATAATAACGGATGTCAAGGAAAAACAAGCCTACGAAAAAAAGAGTGTGAAAATTTAACAAAAATTTAATACCACTTTTATGCAGGTTTTCGGTGTCAAAAAGTCATTTGTTCAAAAAATCAATAAAATGCCGAATTCACGGCGAAAAGTACAAAAAGCACCACATTTTGTTTGGTGGTATTTGTTGACATTGCACCATTCATCTGCTAATATATAATAGACTATAAATGTTTAGCAAAAAGGAGGATGTTTGTTTTGCAAAACTTAATGGATTCCAGAACCCTTGCCTACATAAATATGTACGCAGTTTTAGGAACATTGGAAAATCTTTGTGAGCTTGTTCCCGAGGCATCAGAGCTTCTTGAGGGCAAAAAACCTATTTCCATCGGTTTTGAAGTAAAGGGTGGCCCCTCTGCTACAATTTATTTCAAAAACGGCAAATGCCGTATGGAGCAGGGTTGCAGTAACTGTGACGTTAAGCTTCCCTTCTCAAGTTGTGAAAAGTTCAACGGTCTTATTGACGGTACGGTTACACCCATACCCTCAAAGGGCTTTACACACATTGGTTTCCTTCTTAAAACCTTTACACCCCTTACAGATGTGCTTACAAAATATATGAGAGCATCTGAAGAAGATCTCAAAGACCCCGTTTTCTTTGAAAGAAGCACAAAGCTTATGCTTTACACCATCGGTGTTGCTATTTCTCAGATTGGTAACAACGATGAAATCGGTAAATTCAGCGCCAAGGCTATTGAAGACGGCAGTGTTTACGTTGGTATAAAAGACAACATCGGTGTTGAGATTGCTTGTAAAGACCACCGTTTGGTTACAATCAAGAGCACACCCAAGAAATATCGTTCTGCAATGATTTTTGAATCAATTGAAACTGCACGCGCTCTTTTTGACGGCAAGGTTAACTCTCTTGCTTGCATAGGTACAGGTAAAATCGAAATGCACGGACTTGTGAGTATGCTTGATAATATCAACCGTATTCTTGACAGAGTTGCGTTGTATCTTGCATAAGCGAAGGAGGCACAGTAATGAGTAATAAATTCCCTTTATACACTAATACAAACTCTGACCAGTGGTATGACAGAGCAACCAAGGTTATT
>JAZRFO010000293.1:0-3690 GCA_045643685.1 Acutalibacteraceae bacterium | reverse complement strand
TGCGAAGAAAAGGCAGAAGTAACAGTTGACGCAGATGCAAAATTCATTCTCTTTGCAACAAAAACCTGCCCCAAATGTAAAATAGCTGCTCAGCTTCTTGATAAAAAGGGCATCGCTTACGAAAAACTTTTCGTTGAGGAAAACAGAGATTTCGCAACTTCTCTTGAACTCAAACAGGCTCCCACCCTCGTAATCCAGAAGGGTGACACCTACGAAAAGGTTGCAGACCTTCCTGCAGTTAAAGCATTTATTGAATCTCTTTAATTAAAACGAAATGGGTTGTAAAAAACAAGTTTTTTACAACCCATTTATAAACGGAGTGAATATTTATGTACGATATTATTGTTATAGGTGCGGGTCCTGCGGGACTTACTGCGGCACTTTATGCTTTGCGCGCATCCAAAAGCGTTCTTGTAATCGAGCAGTCAACCTTTGGCGGTCAGGTTACCTTCTCGCCCAAAATCGAAAACTATCCCGGAATTCCAGAAATGAGTGGCAATGAATTTGCCGACAAGCTTCTTGACCAAGTACTCAGTATGGGTGCAGAGGTTGAGATGGAAAAGGTTACGGGTATTGTTGACGAGGGTTCAAGAAAACTTGTTTTTGCCGATAATAAAAAATTTGAGGCATCTGCGGTTATTATTGCGGTAGGTGTTCATCACCGTCAGTTAGGGTTACCCAAGGAAAATGAATTTGTTGGTAACGGCGTATCATATTGTGCGGTTTGTGACGGTGCATTTTTCAAGGACAAAACTGTTGGTGTTGTAGGCGGCGGCAACTCTGCTTTACAGGAAGCAGTGCTTCTTTCAGATTTGTGCGAAAAAGTATATGTTTTACAGAACCTTGCATTCCTTACAGGTGAGCAGAAGCTTGTAGATATTCTTTCAAAGAAAGATAACGTTGAGTTCGTTTTAGAGGCTACTGTTGCCGAACTTAAAGGTGAAGATGAACTTACAGGTGTTGTGCTCAATACAGTTTCAGGTCAGAAAGAAATTGACCTTGATGGTCTTTTTGTTGCAATTGGTCTTGAACCCAAAAACTCTGCTTTTGCAGAATTTGCAGCCCTTGACCAGAACGGATATTTTGATTCGGACGAAAGTTGCGTAACAAAAACCGAAGGTGTGTTTGTTGCAGGTGACTGCCGTCAGAAAAGCATCCGACAGATAACAACTGCTTCTGCGGACGGTGCGGTTGCGGCCCTTGCTGCTTGCAGATATATTGATAATAGGGTGAAATGATAATTCCTTTCACACTAATAATAAATTTTTTGTTAATTGACGGTGAATTGTAGAATTTGCCGTCAATTTATGTTATAATTTAAAAAACTTCTAAGGAGGTGCTTTTATGGTTGAAATAAGCGAAGAAGAATTAATAGACCTTGACCATCTGGCAGACGGTTTAAGCGAAGTGCGAAAATATAAGCCTAAAGATAAAACCAAAAAAGCAAAAGAGAAAAAGATAGCACCTCCGCCTATAACAGAGGAGCAAGAAGTAAAAAAACACAAAAAAGGTGTAAGACCCTGGTCCGTGGCAATTCTTTTGTTTGCTGTTGCGGTGCTTACTGTTGTTGTGGGTTACGTTACTGTACTTTACGGTAATATTCCCTTTGTGGTTAAATGGCGTAATATATGGATTGAAACCGCAATGACCACTGACCAACACAAATGGCTTGCAACATCATTTTTCCCCGAAAGATTAATTGACGAGGTAATGTCAAACCAGGTGGATGTTAAGGATATTTTCGTTACCGATATATACGGAAATGAAAGCACTGATGTGTTGGCGCAGGATGAGCTTGTTGTGGGTGAGCCCGATAAATTCGGCAATATAGTTTATGCTAACGATAAAGAGGAAGACATCGTTATTCTTGAAATCAAGAAACCGACCTTTGTTGGTAAGCTTGTTATAATTGATGACCCCTCAAGAGTTACCCTCCAAGTTACAGATTACAAAAATTCGCGTGGTGAATTTATTTGTGATTATCTTGAAAAGCATAATGGTGTAGTAGGCATAAATGCCTCAGGCTTTTATGACCCGGGTGGAACAAGTGTTGGCGGAATTGTTACAGGTCAATGTGTTTCCGGGGGCGAATACTGGGGTTCATACAATTCCAAATACACTCTTTTAGGCTTTGATGAAAATAACCGTCTTGTAGTTGGCGGAATGGAGAATTGGCAGGAGTACAATATCCGTGATGGTATGCAATACCACCCCACACTCATAATTGACGGTGTAAAAGTTGTTGAAGATTCTGCAGGTTGGGGTTTGCAACCCAGAACTGTTGTGGGTCAATGTGAAAATGGTGCAGTGTTATTTCTTGTAGCCGACGGCAGACAGGTGGGCTATTCCCTTGGTGCTACTATGGAGGATTGCGCCGATGTGCTTTTACAGTATGGTGCAGTTACCGCAGGTGCTTGTGACGGCGGTTCATCATCGGTTATTGCTTATGACGGCGAGATTATAAATGAACCCTCTACAAATATGCCCACGGGTAGATATCTTCCCAATGCGTGGATTGTTGCACGAAAAACTACAGCTGAGAATCAGGATTAGGTGATTTGATGAAAAGACAAGAGGCTTTCAGAAATCTGAAAACTATGCTGAAGGGTGGACTTCATTGCCATACCACACGTTCCGACGGTGACGGCACTCCAGAAGAAGTTATAAGACTTCATAAGGGAAATGGTTATGATTTTCTGGCTCTTACAGACCACAGAATTTATAATTATGAAAACTTTGCCGAGGGTGTGGATATAACAATCATCCCCGGTATGGAGTTTGATAATACCTTCGTGAGAGAAAACGGCTTCAGAACCTTTCATACGGTATTTATAGGCCCTGATGATGAAACCAACGGCTACGCTCAGGACGAGGAACTTCCCAGCGGCGAAGCCCTTAATCAGGAGGAGTTTCAGAAATATCTTGATGATGCTCACGAAAAAAATAATCTTACAATTTATTGCCACCCCCAATGGAGTTCAACCCCCACAAGGTATTTTGACAAATTAAAAGGTAATTTCGCCCTTGAGGTATGGAACAGCGGTTGTGCAATTGAGGACGATATGGACACTGATAACGGTTCATATTGGGATGAACTTTTAGGTATGGGTAACAAAATTTTCGGTGTCGCAACTGATGACGGCCACGCTATGTACCAGCATTGCAAGGGTTGGGTTATGGTAAATGCCGAAAATAATGTAAAAGATATTCTTGAAGCCTTGAAAAAAGGAGCTTTTTATTCTTCCTGCGGACCTGTTATTAAGGATTTTTACGTTGATGATGAAGGCGTTGCACATATTGAAACAAGTGAATGCGAAAAGATTATTTTCCAGTGCGACAAGCACCCCTCAAGAATGACAACTGCGAAGGGTGAGGCTCTTTTAAATGCTCAGTTGGATTTAAAGGATTCTTATGAATATATCCGCGTGACGGTAGTTGACAAAGAGGGTAGAAAAGCCTGGACAAACCCGATATTTATAAAATAAAAAGATGCTCCCGAGATTAATTTCTCGGGAGCTTTTTTGTTTTGATTACATACTTTCGGGAGCGTTGATTTTAAGCATTGAAAGAACGTTTTTCATAGTATTCTTTACGCAAAGGCAAAGGAAGATTCTTGACTGCATAAGTGCTTCATCATCAACCATAACTCTCTGTGCGTTGTAGAAACGGTGGAATTTTGTAGCAAGGTCA
>JAZRFO010000292.1:0-5664 GCA_045643685.1 Acutalibacteraceae bacterium | reverse complement strand
CAACAAAGAAGGAAAGCCAAAAGACCACGACCTGTTACGGCACAAACTGAAAGGGCAAAAGAACCCGTAAGCATTGCACCGGTAAAGCCGAAGCCTGTCTGACTCAATATTCTGTTGGAACATAATGTGTTTTTCATAATTTTGTTGCTCCGCTTTTAATTGTCTGATTACATATTTTACAGTATTATATCAAAATAAACAATAGCAGAGTAAAATTTTTTATATTTATGATTTTTACATTTGCTTAAAGTTGTTGACATTTACGAAAACATATTTTATAATAATGTAGATTAAATGCGAAATGGAGTGTGCATGTAATGAAGATGACACCTATCAAGAAGTTAGTCCTTTGTATTGCAGCAGTGAGCGTCGCTATGACAATTGTTTCAACAAATATTATCACTTCTGTACTTACACTTAAGGCTGCTCAGAATAATATGGCAAAAGAACAGGCTTACGCTCAGCAGGTTGAAGAGCATAACAATAGTTATAATAACGGTGGTAATTCCAACGGCGGTACTGTTAATAACGGTGGCTATGTTTCAACAACACCCGGTGGTTCCTCAAACAGCGGTTCTACAAACAATGGTTCTGCTAACAATGGTTCTACTAATAATGGCGGTGCTTCCACAGACGACAAAACACCTGCAGGTGACAATGGCGGTTCTCAGGATTCAGGCACTGCACAGGGCGACGGTCTTAAGATGTATGTTGATGCCCTCAACAAGGCTAAATCATCTGCGGCTAAAGTTACACGCGTAAGAACAAATGCTTCTAACTATAAGGGTCACGTTAAAGCAGGTATGCTTTCAAGCATTGCGAAGAGCCTTATGGGTACCTTCATGAAAGAAGATACAACACACGTTGATATTGATAAAAACGACCTTCCTCCCAAGGGTCTTAACTGTACTCTTGATGCAAGTGCCGTTGATACGGTAGACGTACAGAAAGATGGCGACAAAACAATCGTTACTATCGTTACAAAAGCTGAGTCCAACCCCAAGGCAGGTAGCGGTATCGGTTCTGCAGTTTCCATCATCGAAGAACAGACAATTACAGGCGCGGTTGAAGGTGTTATTGAAATTTCTAACATTAAGCTCGACTATGACCCCTGTACAATCAAAGCAACAATTGATGCTCAGGGCAACCTTGTAGCTCTTTATGTTCAGGCTCCCTGTATCCTCAGTCTTACAGCTATGGGTATTGATGCCGAAGTTGGTATCGACTGCGAAGACGAGTTCGTTATTGCATATTAATTTTTGTATAGTAAAAAACACCGTCTTCGGACGGTGTTTTGTTTAACTATCGCCAACTTAAGGTGTTTTTATGAAAGATTTATTATCTTGTGACGGTATAAGGCGTTTTCTTTCTGAGTCCTTAAGGAATGAAATTAAACCCGAGTTTTATCCAATAACCGAATCTACAAACACTATAATTAAAAATCGTGCCTCTCAGGGTGAAGATGAGGGGCTTTTTGTTGTTGCGGGTGAGCAGACTGCAGGTAAAGGTAGGCTCGGAAGGAGTTTTTATTCGCCCAATGATACGGGGATTTATATGAGCTTACTACTCAAGCCTTCCATAAAGCCCGAGGACGCGATGCTTATTACCACCGCTGCCGCTGTAAGTGTATGCGAAGCACTTGAAGCGACAGGGGTTGAAAATCCGCAGATTAAATGGGTCAACGACGTTTATGTTAATGGTAAAAAAGTGTGTGGCATACTTACCGAGGGGAGTTTTAATCCTCAGAAAGGGTGCCTTGATTACGTTGTCCTTGGTGTAGGTATTGATGTGTACGAGCCCGAGGGCGGTTTCCCAGAGGATATAAAGGATATTGCAGGAGCACTCTTTAACGAGAAAAGGGAAAATTTAAGAAACAGTGTTGCCGCGGAGTTCCTTAATTCCTTTATGAAATATTATAAGAATATTGAAGAAAAATCCCATTGCAGCGAATATTCGAGAAGATGTTTTGTTATAGGCAAAAATATAACTGTAATAAAAAATGGTGAAAAATCACCTGCAAAAGCCTTGGGAATTGACGAAAATTGCGGTCTTTTAGTAGAGTATAAAGACGGTGAAAAGGCAATTCTTAATTCGGGGGAAATCTCCATAAGGCTTGAACAATAAAAATTATTCATTTTCAACAATAAAGACTTTCTAAAATCGTCAAAGTCAATGGTTAAAAATTTATTTATACTATTGCAATTGGAAGATTTATATGGTAAAATCAGTTTGTATATATGGTAGTATATAATGCTATTAGTATCTAATAGGAGGATTATTATGAAAGCAACCAAGAAAATTGTGTGCCTCACTCTTGCGATGGTTATGGTAGCACTTGCTTTCGTTATGCCCGTTGCTGCGGCTGACGAATTACCCCTCGTAATTGTTGATGGTTTCGCTTCAACAAAGCTTTACACAGATTTCGGTACCGAAAACCAGAAGGAGGCATTCTTCGGCAGTGATACCGACATCGAAGCAATGATTACAGATGTAGGCGGTGCCTTTATCGGTGGTCTTTTAAAATACGGCTACAATGATAAGGATTTTGAGGCTTTTGCAGATAGCTTCATCCCCGCACTCAATAAATATTTCGAGCCCATCGCTTACAATACCGATGGTACTCCTAAGAACGATATCGGCTACTACGTAACTGATAAGCCTATCGCTGAGTATACTGATGAAGAAAAAGCACAGTATTTTACAACATTTACTCTTGATACAGCTAAAGAATACGGCGAAGATAAGGCTTACTGCTTCAGCTATGACTGGCGCAAGAGCCCCATCGAACTCGCAGAAGAACTCAAAGAGTTCATCAATAGCGTAAGAGCTAAAGAAGGTTGTAAGAAGGTTAACGTTGTATCAATGAGCTTCGGTTCTGCAGTTATGCTTGCTTACCTTGATGCAAACGGTGGTAACCGTATTAACAACTGCGTTTTCGCTTCTCCCGCATGGCAGGGCACAAGCCTTGTAGGTAACCTTTTCACAGGTAATATCGAAATCGATATTTTCGCAGTTGAAAACTACCTTGTTAAATCTGCAGACGTTAGTGCAACAACTCATATAGCAGCATATATTATTTCATACATCGCAAGTTACGAGGGTCTTTCCCACGAATACTTCGGTGACATCAACGCAGCAATTCAGGGTGTTATACCTTACGTTTACGAAGATAGCTTTATTCCTCTTATGTCAGGTATGCCCGGTTTGTGGGCTCTTGTTCCCGGTGAAGATTTCGAAGCAGCTAAAAAATTCATCTTCCCCGAAGGCATTGACAAAAACCTTGAAGAAATTATTAATCCCTACAACAAAATCCAGACCAACGCTAAGCAGATTATCGAAGATGCTCAGGACGATGGTATGAACTTTGCAATCGTTTGCGGTTACAACCGTCAGATGGTTCCCATCAGCACAGAATACGAGCAGAGTGACGAGGTTATCGACGTTAAGTATATGACAGGTGGCGCAACCTGTGCTCTTTACCTTCAGGCACATGATGACTGGGCTCAGATTTACACTCAGAAAATCAAAGACGATCACAACCACATTTCCTGGGACTATAAGATTGATATGTCAACTGCTATGTTCCCCGAACAGACATGGCTTATCAAGAATATGAGCCACAGCCAGTACAATGCAGATGACGGCACATTGGATACTATCATCTGGCTCCTTAAGGCAGACGAACAGTACACAGTACACACCGATAAAGAAAATCATCCTCAGTTCTCTCTTTACAACACATATAAGAGACACGTAACTCCCATTACATTGGACGGTCTTCTTGGTGACGTTGACAACAGCGGTGCAGTTAACACATTGGACGCTAAACTCGCTCTTAAGATTGCCGCAGGTCAGGTTAAAGCAACCGATTACCAGCTTGAAGTTGGCGATATTGACGAAGACGGCGAAATCACAACTGTTGACGTAAGATATATCCTTCACATTGCAGGTGAAATTCCTTACGTAATCGCTTAAGTGAATAGTTAAAACCAAACCCCGATTCTTTCGAATCGGGGTTGATTTTTTGTGTTTTTTTATTTTAATTTCATAACAAGATTTATAACATTTTTGGCAGTTCTTTGCATTTCGCCCAAGGTGATGCCATCTTTCATTTTATATGTTTTAAGCAATGTTCCGTCGCTCTTTTTTCTGCCTGTTCGTTTGCCACCGGGCATTAATACATCTACACCGGCTCTTACGCGGTAGGCGTTATCTTTTAAGTTGGCAAACTCGGGGCTTTGGGTGTATTGCATCCACCAGTCGGTCATAACAAGACCGTCATAGCCCCATTCCTGACGCAAAACGCGGGTGCAAAGGTCGTAGTGATAATGAGCCCAGACTCCGTTGATTTTATTGTATGATGTCATAATGGTTAAAGGCTTAGCCTCTTTAACGCAGATTTCAAAGCCTTTAAGGTAGATTTCACGTAATGCTCTCTCGGAAAGTCGGGAATCGTTTTTATTTCGGTTGGTTTCCTGATTGTTACAAGCGAAGTGCTTGGGACAGGCGGCAACACCCTCACTTTGTAATCCCGAAACAACTGCAGCGGCTGTTTTACCTGTTAAGAAGGGATCTTCAGAATAATATTCAAAGTTTCTGCCGCAAAGGGGACTACGATGAATATTCATACCCGGTGCTAAGAGAATGTGGGAGCCTTTAACCTTCATTTCGCCACCGATTTTTTTGTAAACACGTGAAGCTAAATCGGTGTTCCACATAGATGCAATTGAAGTGCCAGAGGGAAGTAATGAGCAACAGGCAAGAAGTCTTATGCCAGAGGGTCCGTCGGTGGTGGTAAGGGGTTCAATACCCAATTTTCTTAAAGAGGGGAGCACACCACCCATAACACCTGCGTTACCTTTGGCACCAAGGGGACTGTTCATTATGTAGTCTCCTCGGCTTATGGCTTCAAGCTCGTCGGGAGTTAACTGAGCAATGAAGTTTTCAAGAGTTTCTGTGCCGTTTTTAACGTCGGATAATTTGATGCTGCGGTTTTTGCTAATACCGAAATCCTCGGGGAGTTCACTTAAGATAATTTTCTTTAAATCATCCGTTGAGGTGGGTACATTTTCGTAGGATTTTTCAAATTTGCCGCCCACATTTTTCGGTGTAAGACGTTTGAAATTCTCTTTTGAAGCGGCAACTTCTTTGAGAGTTTCAAGAATAATATCCTCGGAAATTTCAAAAGAATAAACTTTTTCGGCACTTCTTACGTCACCGCCAAGGTAAAGGTTGTAAACACCCTTTTCAATTATGTAAGAAGATTTATAGGGAGTTTTACCGCCGTCATCATATGAAGCGAAGGTATAAAAGGGGATGTTGAAACCAAATTCCTGTTCTTCGCCACAATTTAAAAGTTTTGTTTTTTCAAAGGCACATAAGACACGAGTAGGTTTACCAAGTTTTCCTTGAGGGGCTTCAACGTAAATTTGCAAAACGTCCTTGCCCGAATATGTGTCACCGATATTTTTGGTTGAAATCTTAAGATTGATAGATTTATTATCATTTTCGGCAGAAAGTAATTTGCGCTGGAAGTTTGTGTAACCAAGACCGAAGCCGAAGGGATATAAAACTGCATCTTTGTTGAAGGTTTCAAAGTAACGATAGCCGACGTAAATATAAGTCGGAGGCCAAGCGGTCTTAGGAAGACAAAGTTGGTCTGCA
>JAZRFO010000291.1:0-3211 GCA_045643685.1 Acutalibacteraceae bacterium | reverse complement strand
AAATATAAAGTGCATTCCGTTTCAGATGCAAATATATATTCGTTGGTTAATATCGGCGATATTGACGAGGATGAGGACTTGGATACACAGGACTATCAGCAGCTTGTAAACAGAGCCCTTGCAGGGGATAAGCTTGAATACAAGGATATGCATGTTTCCGATATTGACGGTGACGGTGCTCTCGACGTTATTGACTGCTCACTTATGGAAACAATGGTAAGCGGTAATTCTTCAAGAGTAAGCGTTTACTTAAAGGGCGATTTTGATGGTGACGGTGTGCCCTTTACTCAGGAAGACATAGCGGCTATCAAAAAGGGTATTATTAATCTTGATAAATTAAACACAAAGCAGATGTATGCTTGTGACCTTAACTTCGACGGTGTTATTGATATTAATGACCGTGATTATCTTACTGAAAGAAAATACGTGTCGAAGCCTATTTTTACCAATATGCAGGACACCATCGGGGCTGAAAGAAAAACCGCAAACGTAATTATCCTTTGCGGTCAGTCCAATGCTTACGGTGCAAGTCCTTTGACTGCAGAGGTACGTGCAACAGTTGGCAACACAGATTTTTCAAATATTAAAATTAAATACAATAACATCAACAGCGACGACGGTACGAATAACTGGCGAACCCATTATTCAAACAATGCCTTCGAAACCTTCAGGCTTGGTATCGGCGGTCAGGCAGATGCCTGGTTCGGACCCGAGGTGGGTCTTGCTTATCAACTTGCAACAACTGCCGAAACCAAGGATGAAACATGGTATATCATTAAGTATACCGCAGCAGGCACCTATCTTGGTGGTAACTGGATTTACGACACAAGCGGTAAATACTATAACGCAAACAACTCACAAAATGTTTATAACGGTATCGGTACATATCTTGCAGATGGTATGGTAAGCTACGTTGATTCTGCACTTAATGAAATTGCAAACGTTCACGGTGCAAACAATATCAATATCCGTGCATTTATGTGGCATCAGGGCGAAAGCGACTCCTGTGTTAAAGAGTGGGCGGACCAGTACGGTGATTTACAGAATATGCTTGTAAATAAAGTGCGCACAGAGTTTGCGTCAAGAGATGCCGATAACAGTATCGGTTTTGTTGACGGCGGTATTGCGGCATATGATAGCACTACTTATTACAATGCTTTAACCGGTGCAAATCAGTCGCGTAATATGTGGGTATATTCAGACACAGTTAACACTCACAAAACCAACAACGCAAATCTTTGGTACGTTCCTGCTAATACAAGCAAGAATGTAATCAACAAAACTACTGCGGGTCTTTATCAGAATACAACCTCGTCAACCACCAAGCTTGATAATTCAATATGGGTTGATACGTCAACCTGTGTTTCCAAGTTGATGAACAACAACGAAAACGGCGAGTATGACGGTGCACACTACTGCGGTGACTCTATGTTCAAAATAGGTATATGGTACGCACAGGGTATGCTTCAGGTATCTAATTATTATTAAAAAATTATTAAAGGAGAGAGATAGTATGTTTTGTCCTGAATGTGGTGCTAAATTAAACGATGGTTCAACCTTTTGCGGTTCTTGCGGAAAGAAAATTGAGGCTCAGCCTCAGGTAAACCAAAATGAAAAGCCTTTAGAAAATGCCCAGGTTGCAAGTAGTTCTAATGTACCCGCCCCCAAGAAAAAAGGTGGGGCAGCCAAGGTAATTATACCCATAATTGTGGGTGTTCTGGCGCTGGGTGTAGCGGCAATTATAGCTATAATAGTAATTGTTGGTGTTGTTTTGGGTAACGGTGGCAAAGATGAACCCGTTCCCGAAGTTAGCACTGAATATTACTCAGAAGAAGTGACTGTTTCTGTAACTGAGGAAGAAACCGAACTCGAAAGCAAATATTCAACTGCCGACGCAGAAAAGTTCTATCTTGACTTGGTTGAAAAACACGGCGGTATAGAGTTTTATTACATTGCTTCAACAAACGAGACTAATGTCCATAATATGCGACTCGACCTTACGGGTGTAGATTATGTCAGTACTTATGTTGCGGACGGCAATGACTATAGTGACGTAATCTTAGACGGAGTAAGCGTTTTTGACACTTTAACAGACGAAGAGTATGATGTGCTTTTATTTAATGGTGCCAATAGCGGTTATTATTACTTCATCTTCAAGGTTGATGATATTAATGCGTTTTTTGATTCAATCTGGGAGCCCGGTAGGTTTACCGCAGAGGACTTTGTAGGAAATAGCGAGTATGATACTTACATCAGTGAAAGCGGATATCTTTTCTATGGTATCGGCCCACAGGGCTTCGGTAACGATGCTTATAAGACAAAAGTAATTTCAAGCAAGGCTATTGATGGCGGTTTTGAATTAAAAGTAAAGCTCATTGATGCGTATGTTGATATGGGCGAAACCGATGCGATGATATATGACTATTACGCAAGTAATATGATCGGCACTTATTATGCAGGGGATGTAGATATAAGTACCATTGATTTCGATGAAATTTTATCAGGAGCAATGATTACTGAAGATGATATTACAACCTTGACTGTAACAATAGTTGAAACCGACGAAGGCTTACGCCTTGAATCAATAAGATAACAATAACCAAAGAACTCAAAGGCTTTTCGAAGTCTTTGAGTTCTTTTATTATAGTTAAATGGTCAAAAGTTGCAGATAGGGGAATAAATAGCGGTATAGCCGTGTATATCGTCTATTTCGCAATGGATAAAAAAAGACAGTCCGAGGACTGTCTTTTTTGGAGCTGGAAACGTGACTCGAACACGCGACCTATGGTTGTAGTTAAGGATAACTGTTTTGTTTGTTAAAACTCTTTGTATGATTGGTCAATATCTATTTTAGGTATCTTTTTTGCATTTTTTCATATCAGTAACAACTTTTGAAAAAACATAATATGTAACTTCATATGTGTTAGTTGTTTTTTTACCTTTGAGCAAATAAATATCTTTGAAAACAACAAATCTATGGGGAAGTTTAGAAGATGTTTTAGCGTAAAAATGCACATAATCTTCTCTCATATCCCAGGGGGCTGACGGCTTTTTTATTCCTGCTATAAAATCGGACGGGAATTATAGGTGTAGGTACAATTTTTGAAATGTGATTTCATTGAAAAATTATTTACACTACGTTCATTGAAAAATTATTTGCTTTATGATAGATTAGATATGGAAATAAAATCCTATTTATCTAACTTTCGGT
>JAZRFO010000290.1:0-12253 GCA_045643685.1 Acutalibacteraceae bacterium | reverse complement strand
TCCTGACTTGCGGTTTCAATTTCGGGTTGATAGTAACGTTCCATTTTTAGTCCTCCTGAATGGAAAAATATGCATCCGCATAAAAAATATATAAAAGTAATTATATTACTAATAAATATGTTAGTCAATAATTTTATAATAAAAAAAATCGGTCTTTTGGTACTAAAAATACCAGAAGACCGATTGTAATTAGTCTATTAACTTGCCTTTGTTATAAACTTTGATGTTTGTTGTATCGCCATCTAATTTATAGTTAACGATTTCGCCGTCTTTCCATTCAATGTCAACTGTGATGTTGCCCATTGCCTTAAGACCTGTAACCTTACCGTTTTTCCAACTTGAGGGTAATGCGGGTAAAAGGAAAATTTTGCCCTGACGAGACTGTAAAAGCATTTCTGCAATACCGCTTGTGCAACCGTAGATACCATCAATCTGCAAGGGGGGATGAGCGTCAAAAAGGTTGGGGTATGTACCGCCGCCGCGATAACGAAGATTTTTACCTGCGGGTACGGGACGAAGCTGCATATCAAGAAGCTTCAATGCGTGGTCGCCATCCCAGAGTCTTGCCCACATATTTATCTTCCAACCAAGGCTCCAACCTGTGCCGTTATCACCACGAAGTTCAAGTGAACGTATACAAGCCTTTGCAAGGTCAGGAGTTTCATCGGGTGTAATCTGATAACCGGGGTGAAGACCGTAAAGGTGGGATTTGTGACGGTGGGTGGGTTCGTGTTCCTTAAGTTCTTTATACCATTCAAGAAGTTCTCCGCGACTACCTGTCTGATATGGTAAAAGTCGGGGGATTGCGTTTTTGGCTGCTTCAATATCTTCGTCGGTTTTACCGAGTATTTCTGCTGCCTGAACTGTGTTTGTAAGAACCTCTCTTACAAGTGCCATTGTCATAGTTGTGGTTTCGCTAAGGCTCATTGCAACACCGTCAATGAGGAATTCATTTTCAGGTGAAGTTGAGGGGCACATAATAAGATATCCGTCTTTTTCAACTAACATATCAAGCACAAACTGAATACATTTTTTGAGAATGGGATACGCGGTTTCTTCAAGATATTTAACGTCATTTGTGTATAAGTAGTGGTTATAAACGTGTTGGCAGAACCAAACGCCTGACATGGGCCAGAAGCCCCACTGTGCATCGCCTGATGCGGGGTCTGAGTAACGCCAGATATCTACATTATGATGTCCGCAGAAGCCACGGGCATTGTAGATATGTTTAGCGGTTTTTTCGCCTGTTACGGTTAAATCAGAAACCAACTGAATAAGGGGTTGGTTAAACTCCTGGAGATTACACATAAGAACGGGCCAATAGTTCATTTCTGTATTGATGTTAACTGTGTAGTTTGAACACCACGGAGGAGCAACCTTGTCGTTCCAGATACCCTGAAGGTTTGTAGCCTGGCTACCTGCACGGGAGCCTGAGATTACAAGATATCTGCCGAAGTTGAACATAAGGGTATAAAGAGCAATATCCTCAGCACCGTTGTCGTGTTTAGTAAGACGTTTATCGGTAGGAATATCGCCTTTATTGTTTGTGCCGATGTCAAGAGAAACTCTGTTAAAGAATGATGAGAAATCCGCGATATGCTCTTTTTCAAGGGTTTCGTAGGGGATTTTAACAACTTCGTTAAGGTGCTCAAGACAGGCGTTTTTATACTCTTTACCCTCAAGAACAGGATGTTTGTCAAAGCCATTAAAGGAGTTTTCTGTGCAGAAAATAATTGTTGCCTCGCTTGCCTCTGATACGGTAATTGCATTGTTATCTTCAGTAACTTTACCGTCTGTAATAACCTTAAGTGCACAACGGAAGTACATACCCTGTTCTGCGGGGTTATCAGAATACTCGGGGTCGTTGCGGTAAAATTCAACGTCACGCAAATTAGCGGGTGAGTTTGAGGGACATCTGCCGTCGAGGATAAGCACACCATTTTCAATGAATGAAGCGCCTTTTAACTTTGTTTTAAGTGAAACTGTAAAATTGATTGCTTTGCCGTTATCAGCAACAATTCTGTCAATATATGCATCCACAGGAGATGATACAAAGGATTTTCTTGTAAAGTTACAGCTACCGCGTGAATATTCAACGGTATTTACACCTGTTTCAAGGTCCAATGTTCTGCTATAATTTTTGCGGGGGAAAGTGGGTTTGTATTTGATGTTGATATCGCAAAGGGGCATATAAGCCTGTGAACAGGTTGCGAGTACGTTTGCCTCGATAATATCCTGACCTTTGCGGTATTCTCCCTTAAGAACTAAATCTCTTGCTTCGAGGAATTTCTCGTTACAATCATCTTTTAATATAGTTTTACGAGGAAAACCTGTCCAGAGAGAGTCTGAGTTCATTGAAATAGTTTCTTTGTCGGTTCTGCCGTAAACCATAGCACCTAAAAAGCCGTTGCCCAAGGGCATAGCCTGAAGCCATGATTTTGCCGCAGATTTATAAAAAAGAACTTTTGAATCATTGCGCATAAATGTCACCATCCGAGTATTTTTTAAATCATTTTAACTTATATTTGCAATAAAATCAATATAATTTAGTATATAGTGTTGTAAAATTTTAATCAATGTGTTATATTAGCAACATTGGAAAAGTAGGAAGTGATGTGTATGAAAACAATTTCAACAAAATTTGATTCTGCAAAAATTGATTTTGAATCCACAGTAAAGTATATGGTTGATAAAATCACCTTTATATGTGATAAAATCGGTCCTCGCGCACCCGGAAGCCCCGAGGAGTTAAAAGCACAGGAATCTATGGCCGAAGATTTAAAGAAATGGTCCGACAAAGTTGAAATCGAAGGCTTTACAGTTCATCGTCAGGCATTTATGGGATTTATTCCCTTTACTGTAGCAATGGCTATTATTGCAACTGTTTTGTTTTTCTTTAAGCCTGTTGTTGGCTTTGCTCTTACCATTCTCGGCTTTATCCCTCTTATTTTAGAGTTTTTAATGTACAAACAATTTATTGACCCTCTTTTCAAAGGTCATCCTTCACATAATGTTTTCGCTACAAGAAAAGCAACCGGTGAAACCAAAAAACGTATTATCTTTATCGGTCACGCAGACTCACAGTACGAATGGACATTAAACTACAAGCTTGGCGGAACGGGTATGAAGTTATTTTTGATTCCCGCTGTTGTTGGTCTTATAATCTGTTGTGTTGCCTCACTTGTTAAGTTCATTGTTGTTGACCTTAAAGGGATTACAACACCCGGTAGCGAGATTTTCTTCTTGATTCTCGGTATCGTTTTATGCGTGTTTATTATCCCTTATGTTGGTTTCCTTTTCTTCCAGAGTCGCACAAAGAGTGTTCCCGGTGCTAATGATAACCTTTCGGGTTGCCTTACTTCTATGGCAGTTCTTAAATTAATGGAAGAAAATGATGTTCGTTTTGAAAATACCGATGTTTGTGTAATGCTTTCAGGCTCCGAGGAGGCAGGTCTCAGAGGTGCCAAGGCTTACGCTAAAAAGCACGAAAAAGAGCTTAAAGAGATTGAAACAGTTGTTGTTGCTTGTGATACAATGCGTGATATGGAGTATATGGCGGTTTATGACCGTGATTTAAGCGGCACTCTGCAACACGATGCTCAGGCTAAAGCCCTTGTTAAACAGGCGGCTCTCAACTGCGGTTTTGATATCCCTTATTCTTCTATTTATCTTGGCGCTTGTGATGCTGCAGCATTTACTCAGAAGGGTATTAAAGCAACAGGCTTTGCCGCTATGGACCCCACACCGCCCAGATATTATCACACACGCCTTGATACTCCCGAGCTTCTTATTCCCGAGGCACTCGAGGCCGGTACAAAAGTTTTACTTGAAACAGCCTGTCTTTACGACGAACAAGGTTTAAAATAAGTTAATTGGACCATCTGCTTTGTGGCAGGTGGTCTTATATAGGAGTTCACGATGAATTACATAATCATGGACCTTGAATGGAATAATGCCTATTGCAAAAAGAAAAAGGGCTTTATTAATGAAATTATTGAAATCGGTGCGGTCAAGCTTGACGAAAATTTTAATGTTATTGACACCTTTTCAATGTTCATCAAAGCACAGTTGGGCAAAAAACTTCATTCAAGAGTAAAAGAGCTTACGAACATCACTAACGATGATATCAGTACAGGTACACCTTTTTCACAGACAATGTCCCTTTTTCGTAAATGGTCCTCGGGTAATGATACAGTCATTCTTACCTGGGGTGATACGGATATCCGCGTTCTGATTGAAAATTTCAGGTACTTCAATGGTATTTCTTTTATACCGTTTTTGCGCAACTACGTTAACTTGCAGAAGTATGCTCAAGCGTTTATGAATATATCAAAAGCCGACCAGATTGGTCTTTCTGCTGCTGCGGAGAAGTTGGGAATCGACGTGGAAAGTTACTCTTTACACAGAGCTCTTGACGATAGTTTTTTAACTGCAGATATTTTCAAAAAAATATACAATGAGCATATGTTGTCGTCATATATGCTTGTGTGTGATACCTCTTTCTACTCAAAAATCACCTTTAAACCCAAGGTTATTACGGATATTAACAGTCCGCTTATTGATAAATCAAAAATGCGTTGTATTTGTGACGTATGTGCAGGCCAATGTGAACGTGTATCGGAATGGAGGGTTATAAACCAGTCATTCAGAGCCGTTTTCCTTTGCAAAAAGTGTAAACGTAAAATCAGATTTACCATAAGATTTAAAGAGTACTATGACAGAGTTGATATAAAATCATCCTCGGTACCCTTTATTGAGAAGAAAGAAATAAGCGTTGTTGCAGTTGAAAGCACTGCCGACAGAACACCCACGGAGGAATAAAAATGAATACATTTATTAAATTAGAGCCCGTTTTCAAAGAGATTGTATGGGGCGGTAACAGACTTAAAAACGACTACGGTTTCGAAAGCGACCTTAATAATATTGCAGAAGCTTGGATGCTTTGTGCAAGAAATGATGGCGATAACATTATTGTTAACGGTGAAAATGCAGGTAAGTCATTTACAGAATTTGTAAAGGAAAATAAAGTGATTTTAGGCTCAAAAGGTCAGTCTTACGAGGAATTTCCCTTACTTATAAAATTTATTGATGCCAAGGCTGATTTGTCCGTACAGGTTCATCCCGATGATGAATACGCAAAAATTCACGAGAATAGCTACGGCAAAACAGAGGCTTGGTACATACTTGACTGCGATGAGGGTGCAGAGTTGATTTATGGTTTCAATAAAGAGCTCACACCTGACGAATTCAGAAAATCAATTGAAGACAACACATTCCTTGACTACGTAAATAAGGTTAAAGTTAAAAAAGGTGATGTGTTCTTTATAAGCGCAGGTACACTCCACGCAATTGGTAGCGGTATTTTACTTGCAGAGGTTCAGCAGAATTGTAACACAACCTACCGCGTTTACGACTACAATCGTCTTGTGGACGGCAAACCCCGTGAGCTTCATGTTGAAAAGGCACTTGATGTTACAAATACAGTTCCTCCCGTAAGAAACGGTGACCCCGATTCTGCACCTGTTATGAACGGAAATGCAACTGAACAGGCGCTTTGCTCCTGTGAGTTCTTTAAAATGGATAGCGTTGACGTTAAAGATTCATACTCATTGTCAGTTAACGACGACTCATTCCTTAGCATTCTCGTTTTAAGTGGTAATGGTGAGCTCAGTGGAAATGGCGAATCTATTACCTGTAAAGCAGGTGACAGTATTTTTATTCCTGCTTCTTCAGGCGAAATTAACTTCAAAGGTGAATTCAAAGTATTGCTCAGTACTTTATAATCAGGTGGTTTTATGTCATTGTTGACGGCACAAAACTTAACATTCGGTTTTCTTGACGGCGTCTTGTTCAAAGGCGCCGCTTTCAAGGTTGAGGAAACTGACAGGGTGGGGTTAATTGGCGCAAACGGTACCGGCAAAACCTCGCTTTTCCGCCTTATTACAGGGAAATATGACCCTAACGAGGGTGGCATTGTAAGGGGTAAAGACGTTCGTATAGGCTATATGGAACAGTACCTTGACTGCGATGAAAACACCACTCTTTATGATGAAGCACTTACCGTTTTTAATGATGTAATCGAAATGGAACAGGAGCTTGAATTAATAAATGAAAAGCTTCTTGAGAATTCAGATATTGCTGTTATTGAAAGACAGTTGCGACTTACGGAAGAATTGGAGCGACGTGACGGACTTGTTTATAAAGCGAAGACAAAATCTGCTTTGATAGGGCTTGGTTTTTCTGAAAAAGACCTTGATTTAAAAGTATCAACCTTAAGTGGCGGTCAACGTTCCAAATTGTCATTATGTAAACTTTTGTTATCGAATGCGAATCTTCTTTTGTTGGACGAGCCTACTAACAACCTTGACACGGATTCAATTATCTGGCTTGAGGATTTTCTTATAAAATACCGTGGTGCATTTATCGTAGTTTCCCATGACCGATATTTTCTTGATAAAGTTACTACCTCTACTATGGAGATATCCCACCAGAAACTCATTCACACTGTTGGCAATTACTCTGTTTTTCAGAAATTAAAAGCAGAACGCGAACTGACTATTGAGCGCGAGTACGAAAAAACTACTACTGAAATCAAGAGAATTGAAGGCATAATCGAACAACAGAAACGATTTAATCAGGAACGCAATTATATTACAATTGCAAGTAAGGAAAAGCAGATTGAACGCTTGAAGGAGACCCTTGTTGTACCTGATAAAGTGTTAAAAAGCGTTAATTTCAGTTTTAAAACCGACGTAAGAACAGGGGACGAGGTTTTAGTAGTTAAAAACCTTCAGAAAAGTTTTCCTGATAAAGCTTTATTCAGAAATTTTGACTTATCAATTTATCGTGAGGACAGAGTTTTCCTCTTAGGCCCTAACGGTTGCGGTAAATCAACCTTTTTGAAGATTATAAATAAAGAAATTACTGCGGATGATGGTATTTTCCGTCTTGGTTCAAACGTTAAAATCGGCTATTTTGACCAGAATATCGATAAATTAAGTTCACATAAAACCGTTCTCAATGAAGTTTGGGATATGTACCCATTTATGAATGAAACGGATGTACGCAGCGCCCTGGCAATGTTCTTATTCAGGGGCGAGGACGTATTCAAATCCGTTTCCGATCTGAGTGGTGGCGAAAGAGCTAAAATTTCACTTCTTAAAATTATGCTCGCAAAACCCAACTTCTTAATCCTTGACGAACCCACTAACCATCTTGATATTATTTCAAGAGAGGTACTTGAAAATGCCCTTGCGGATTTCAACGGCACTTTACTTGTGGTTTCTCATGACAGATATTTCATTAATAAACTTGCTACTAAGATTGTTCATCTTACCCACGAGGGTGCGGTGGATATTCCCGGTAATTATGACACTTACCTCGAATTCAGGGAAGCGAAGAAAGAGGAGGATGTAGTAGTTAACCGCAAAAAGCCCGTAGTTAATGAATATAAATTAAAAAAGGAAAAGGCAAGTAACGAGCGCAAACGTAAAACCAAAATAAATAAAATCGAAGCAGAAATTCAGGAAAAAGAAAATCTTATCAAAGAAACAGAGGATTTACTTTCAAACCCCGAGATTACTGCAAATTACGAGGAATTAATACGTTTAACTCAGTTGCTTGACACTTCACGAATTGAACTCGAGGATTTGTATTCTCAATGGGAAATTCTCCAGACAGAAGAATAAATTTCACTTCACCCACATATATATTTGTGGGTGATTTTTTATGAATAAAAATAAAAAGGACTATCTATTAAATTCTTTACTCTTTCAGTTTCTTGTATGTTTAATAAGTTTCGGCATTTTATTTGGTATTAAATTTACGGGCGCGAGTGTTTTAGATAACATTAAATCTGTATATTTCGACAATCTGCAACGTAATTTTATAGTTGAATTAAAGGATAGTGGTGCAGAAGCTTTTAAAAGTACTCCCACACCTGAAACCACGGAAGAAACTAAACCAATGCCCGAAACAACGGGACCTGTGACAAAAGCAGTTACCCAGACGAATTCAACAACTCAAGCACAGACCGAGCAACTGACCGCACAGATTAAAGCAGAGGGTGGTGCAGATTATTCTGTTTCATCAAAGGATGATATACCGGAAAATGTATCCGTTGATTCATATACTCTCAGCCACAGAATGTTTTTACCCGCAACAGGGGAGATTACCTCGCCCTTTGGTATACGTAAGCACCCCATTGACGGTGAATTGCGATTCCATGCGGGAGTTGATATAGCCGACGACATAGGAACACCCATTTATTCTGCTTTTGACGGTACTGTAATTGCTGCAGATTATGACCAATGGAACGGTTATTATATAAAAATCATACACGATAACGAGATTATGACAGTTTACTGCCATTGCAATAAGTTGCTTGTTAAAAAAGGGGACATAGTTAAAGCGGGACAGAAAATAGCAGAAATGGGCTCAACAGGTTCCTCAACAGGTCCTCATCTGCACTTTGAATTACGTATTAACAACAAGTCTTACGACCCTGAAATGGCATTGAACGAGGCAATAAGTGAGATTTAAAGTTAAAAATACCGAGATTAACCTTAGCTTCACTTTTTTTGCCGTATTTATAATTCTGTTGTGTATAGGTGAACTTAAGATTTGCCTGTATTCCCTTGTTGCATCTCTAATTCACGAAATTGTACATATTATTTTCATCGGTATTTTTTCGGGAAATATTACCAGAATAAGCCTTTCCGGATTTGGTGCTAATATCGTTAGAGGAAATGACAATTTATTATCCTATTATGAAGAAGCAGTAATCAGTTTTTCTGCACCTGTTTTTAATATAATCATTTCATTGATTTTATTTATGCTTTATAAAAATCTAACGATATTTGCAGGTGTGAATCTGATTATTGGTTTATTTAATTTGTTGCCCTATTATGATTTTGATGGTGGTAGGGGACTGATGTTTTTGTTAAAGTATTTTCTGTCAAATGATAAAGCCGAAAAAGTTCTTGATGTATTTTCCGTCACAGTAACGATTATTTTTTCATTTGTAAGTGTTTATATATTCTTTTATCATCAAAGAAATATCACGTTTATATTTCTGAGTATTTATATGATTGGGAACTTTTTCGTCAGATTAAAACCAAAAGTTAATAAAAGTTACAATTATTAAGTTTTTGTAATATTTATTGCATATTTGTCGATTTTGGTTATAATGGAAGAAAATATGGATTATTGTGTGGTATTTTAAAATGGAACATATATTTAAATCCGAGTCATCATTACGAAGAATAAATAAAGTCCGTGAATTCCTTTTCAGCGATAAATGGGTTGCAATTCTGTTTATAGTTGCGGCTATTTTCGCTTGTCTTGATTCTTTTTACGCTCGTGGCTCTGATACCAATCATCAATTCGCAATTGCGGGTACCGTTGTATTAGCCTATTTCACAGGTTTTTGCTTCTTGTTCACAGGCGATATTCTGGCTATGCTCATACCATTGATGTTTACATATTTAGTCGCTATACGGTGTTATAACTCCCTTAACGACTTTATGAGTATAATATGGTTGGCAATTCCTTTGATTGCGATTATTATCTTCAATCTTGTAGTTTACCGCAAAAAACTTTCCGCTAAAGGTTCACAGTTCAAACCGATGATGTTTGTTTCCTTTGCGGTTATTATGGGTGGTTTTGGCTTTATTTCCGCCAAAGAGTATTTTGCCGGTTCATCAATTTACCATATGCTCGGTATGGGCTTTGGTATGGTAATTGTTTATTGCTTCCTTTACGCCAAGATTGACGTTACAAAGAAATATTCCCTTATTGAGCAATTGACACGTATAATGGTGGTTGTGGGTATATTTGCAACCCTTATGGTTATTGCTCACTACCTCATAAACATCAACCTTGCCATTGACAAGGGTGGTATCTTCTTCATAAGATGGCGAAATAATATCTCCACAATACTTATGATAACAATGCCCTTTACGTTCTTAATGGGTAATAAAAAGCCCACTGCCATAGTGCTTGGCTTCCTGTTCTTCCTTGCAATGCTTTTATCAGGCTCAAGGGGCGGTATGGTGTTTGGTGCTATTGAGCTTGTAATGTGCATAGTTATGTTCGTGCTTTACGACAAACGCAGAAGATTGGCGTATGTTATTATTTGTGTGTGCGTTGTTTTCGGTCTTCTTATTTTCCTGCCACAGATTACAAAGTTCCTCAATAATACATTCGTAAGATTATTCAATGTTTTAAACGATTTCCTTATTGGCGGTGAAGATACTGAAACGAGGGTAAGACACTATGCCCGAGGGGTTGAGGATTTCCTTAAACACCCCATTTTAGGAACAGGTCTTGGCTATATGGGCAACCGTGATATTTTCAAAAATAAAGCAGGGGCTTTATGCTGGTATCATTGTGAGCCCATACAGATTGCCGCAAGCTTTGGTATTTTGGGTATTGTTGCTTTCGTTTATCAGTTTATTAAACGAAATATGCTTATATGGAAAAAGGCTACTCTTTTCAATATGACTGTGTTCTTATCTTACATAAGCCTTGAGATGATGTCCCTTGTAAATCCGGGTATTCTGTGTCCCGTACCGTACTTGTTGCTGATTACCTTGTTCCTTGTTATAGTAGAAAAATGTGACGAAGGGGAAACTCAGGAAAAAATCCCGATTTTCAAGAAATTCAAATCATTATTCAAAGAGAAGAAATTGGCCAAAAAATAAAATAACTATATACACCGTGTTCCTGAAAAATATCGGGAACGCGGTTTTATTTTACTTGATTATTATTGCAGTATATAGTAAAATAAATATATATGTTTATATGGAGTTGTATATATGCTTAAAACAAAAATCGAGTCAATTTTACCCCTTGTGCAAAAACCTGCAAGGTACACAGGCGGTGAACTTAATTCAGTTGTAAAAGACCTTAAAGATGTAGACATAAGATTCGCTTTCTGTTTTCCTGATACTTACGAAATCGGTATGTCACACCTTGGAATGAAGATTCTTTACAGTCTTATAAACTCAAGGGATAATTTCTGGTGCGAAAGAGTTTTTGCGCCGGATACCGATATGGAAAACATTATGCGTGAAAGGGATATTCCTTTATTCGCACTTGAAAGTCGCGACCAATTAGCGGATTTTGACGTTGTTGGCTTTACTTTACAGTATGAATTGTGCTTTACCAACGTTTTAAATATGCTTAATCTCGCTAAAATTCCTTTACGTAGCAAGGATAGGGGAGATTCCCTTGATGTACCCATTATTATTGCCGGTGGGCCCTGTGTGTGTAACCCTGAGCCTCTTGCAGATTTCATTGATGTATTTGAAATCGGTGAAGGCGAGGAAATGATGCTTGAATTCCTTGATTTACTCAACGAGTACAAAAGCCAGGGTAAATCAAGAAGTGAATTCTTAAAAGCCGCCTCACAGATTGAGGGAATTTACGTACCGGCGTTGTACGACGTTACATATAACGAAGATGGCACTATTGAAAAAATCACCCCAAAAGATGGTGCACCCGAAGTAGTTAATAAAAGGGTAGTAGCAGACCTTGATAATATTTTCTATCCCGAAAAATTTGTTGTTCCCTTTGTTGAGGTTGTTCACGACAGAGTAGTTCACGAAATTTTCAGAGGTTGTATACGTGGTTGCCGTTTCTGTCAGGCAGGTTTCTGGTACAGACCCATCCGCGAAAAGAGTGTTGAAACCATAAGCGAACAAAGTCAACGACTTGCATGTACGAGTGGCTATGACGAATTGTCCCTCTGCTCACTTTCAAGCAGCGACTATACCAAGATTACCCAGTTGCTTGAGGAATTATTGGGTTGGGCAGTACCACAGAAAATCAATGTGGCTTTACCTTCCTTGAGAATTGATAATTTCTCCGATGAATTAAAAGAAAAACTCGCTCTCGTAAGGCGTTCGGGTCTTACCTTTGCCGCAGAAGCAGGTACACAAAGACTTCGTGACGTTATTAATAAAAATATTTCCGAGGCGGAAATTCTTGATACTTGCCGTAAAGCCTTTGTTGGTGGTTGGACTGCGGTTAAGCTATACTTTATGATAGGCTTACCCACCGAAACAGATGATGATGTTGTGGGCATAAACGTCCTTTCACAGAAGGTTGTTGAGGAGTTCTATTCAAACCCTGACAAACCCAAGGGTAAGGGTGTTAACGTAAGTGCAGGTGTATCTTCTTTTGTTCCCAAGCCCTGTACACCTTTCCAATGGGAACCTCAGGACACTCGCGAGGAGCTTAAAAGAAAACA
>JAZRFO010000289.1:0-3792 GCA_045643685.1 Acutalibacteraceae bacterium | reverse complement strand
CCTTCGTTGCTGAAGAACAACTTAGCGGATTTTTCGGTCAGTACAGGGGAGTAGCCCACTCTGTACGCCCACCAACAAAGGCTTGTACCCCATCCCTGAAATATGCCGTTATTGGTTGTTGAAACGTTGTCTTTTGATATTTTTATAATATTATTATCACTCATATCAGACACCTCACTATGATTTTATAATACAGTTTACATAACCTTATTTCAAGTATTTTCTGTTGAAATGCAATTCCTGTTGTTGTAAAATAAATTTATAAACTTTATCATTTCTTAACTTTTTCATTACTCCGTTTTGATTTAGGTAATGTAAAATTCAGTCAGGATAAAACAATCAGCGGATGTTTTTTCTTGATTTTAACTTCCGGAGGTTAAATAATGTACACGGTTCTTGTTTGCGATGATGATTCAGCCATTCTTGAATCTATCAGAATTTATCTTGAAAACGAAGGATATAACGTGCTGACTGCCGTAGATGGTGCTGAAGCTGTTGAAATGGTGGATAGTAACGAGATTCACTGTCTTGTTATGGATGTTATGATGCCTCGTCTTGACGGACTCAGAGCAACTGTGAAGATACGTGAGAAGCACAACCTTCCCATTATCTTTCTGTCTGCTAAGAGTGAGGATACGGACAAAATAACAGGTCTGGGCTTCGGTGGGGACGACTATGTTACAAAACCCTTCAATCCTTTGGAGCTTGTTGCCCGTGTTCGTTCACAAATCAGACGTTATGCCACCCTTGGCAGTATGGTGAAAAATGAAACCACTATTATAACAGGCGGTTTATCACTTGATACAGACACAAAGGAAGTATGTGTTGACGGTGACCCTGTTAAGCTTACTGCACGTGAGTACAGCATTCTCGAATACCTTATGAAGAATATGGGCAGAGTTCTTTCAAGCTCACAAATATATGAGGCAGTGTGGAATGAACCCGCTTTCAAGATTGAAAAAACAGTTACAGTACATATCAAAAACATCCGCGAAAAGATTGAAATCAATCCTAAAGAACCTAAATATTTAAAGGTGGTGTGGGGTCTTGGATACAAAGTTGAGAAATATTAAGTATTCGGTTGTAACAAAGTTCCTTTGTTGGTTGTTGGCTTTACTTGTTTTTAGCCTCGCCTTTTTGACCGCAGGGAAGTTTGCTTTGTGTGCGTATGTACTTGGTGTAGAAAATTTCGTTACAGGTGAGTATAAGCCGTTTATGGAATCGGGAATGTTTTCTGATTATTTTATGGTGGATTTCTTTAATTCCGCTGCCGTTGCCCGTGAAAGCTACGTAACGTTCAGCGAGTCTGCCGCCGCACAAAAGGAACAGGCGGTTAAAGAAATTAAGGGTGCTTTCTTGAAATCAAAAGCTGATATGATTAAGGCAGAGCTTCAGTATGCTGTTAATAACTGGGGGGATGAATATTACCTATATGAGAACTCAGCAGACGGCTACGTTGACGGTGAGTACGTTGGCGATGAGGTTACTTCTGTTCAGGTTGATTCATACAATTCTGTTGAAATTAAAATAGAACCTACCGAGGGTGCTACAACCGCACCTGATAATACGACGACAACAGTACCCGAAACAGAAGCTCTTATTAAGCCTCAGACAGAAACTACTACAATGAATTCGGGTAGATACAGTACGTTCGGTAACAAAAATATTCCCGAAAACATTTCAGTAGCAGAATATGCCTTGGCAACAAAAGAGGGTCTTGAATTCCTGCGGTATGAAAGCCTTGTCCGTGGTGACGCTTTTCAAAGCTCAATGGCATGCAATATTTCCATGACATTTAATATATCGGCTGAAAATAAAGCAGCTTTTGACCTGCATATTGATATACCCTTTACCTATGGTGAAGATAACGTTGAAGAATATATCAGCAATGAATATGATAATGCTGTTGATAATATTTACAGGGATAATCTGAGTAGCGGTGGTGCTATTGAGACCCTTGAAAGCCGCGAGAATCTTAAATATTACATTGTTACCTTAGACGGCGGGGTTGTAAGCAATATTGATGATATTCCCGATGATATCAGGTCAAAGAACAACTACGTGCTTTTTACAAACGATAAGTTTGAAATCAAAGGCTTTGAGAGAGCACACATAGATGAAACAACTGCTTCGTTGAATAAAGGCAGCATATTGTGTATGTACTACGATGAGACCTTCAGGAGCGGTGAGGACATATATTTTAAGATGTTTAACTCATATAACGTTGCTTGTACTGAGAATGCCCTTTATCTGCTCGTTCAGTTCATCATTAGTGTTGCTGTCGGAATTATTCTCCTTGCTTTCTGGTTAAAGTCTTTGGGTTATAAAAAGGGCAGTGCAACACCAAATCTCTACTTTATCGATAAATTACCCAACGATATTCACACAATACTTTCTTTGGGTCTTGTTGCTTTGTTTGGCGGTACGGTCGGATTTCTTCTGATTGATTTTATTGAGAATTACGGCTTGGATACGCAGTTATTTAGATACATTTTCTTTGCGGCAATTCCTGTCCTCGCAATTCTCACCGAATGGCTTGGTAGCCTTGTAAGGCAAAAGAAATGCGGAGAGTCTATCCTCAAAAACTCTTTGATTTATAAAATATTCAGGCTTATTTTCAAGGCTTGTCGCAAAGTTTTCAAGATGTTCAAATATAAACCTAAAGCATTTAAAGTTCAGGTAATATTCCTGTTTATTGCGTATGCACTTATAAATCTCTGCTTTTCAGTATTGACTATTGTTGCCTGGGATAACATTGGTATCATATTCATTCTGGTTGCACTTGTTTTCAATACAACAGTAGCCTATTGCCTTGCAAGATACGTAAAAAATCTTGATAAGATTATCGTTGCGTCGGGTGAAGGCAAGAACGTTGTGTTTGAAGATAAACGTAAGGTAGCAACGTCGTTACTTACTCTTGCTGATAACCTGAGTGATTCAAATGCTCAACTTGAAAGCGCGGTAGCGGAAGCAGTCAAGAAGGAGCAGATGAAAACACAGCTTATTACAAATGTGTCACACGATTTGAAGACTCCCTTGACATCCCTTATAAACTATTCAGATTTGCTCAGTAAATGCGATATTGAGGATGAACAGGCAAAGGGTTATATTGATACAATCAACGTACAGTCAGAAAAGCTGAAACGACTTATTGAAGATTTGATTGAGGCTTCAAAGGTTTCCACGGGTAACGTCACTCTCAATAAGGTTAAGCTTAATTTGAGCGAGCTTACTGTTCAGGCTATTGTTGAATTTACGCCGGAGTTCGAAAAAAATCGTAATGAAATCAGGTTCAATGAACCGGATGAATCGATTACAGTTTTTGCAGACGGAACGAAGACGTACAGGGTTTTGTCCAACCTTATGAACAATGCTCGTAAATATTCCGCTCCTAACACACGCGTTTACGCCTCTGTTTACCGCGAGGGTGATTTCGGTTGCTTTGAACTGAAAAATATTTCAAAGGAACAACTTAATATCTCGGCAGAGGAACTGACGGAGCGTTTTGTCAGGGGAGACGAATCCCGAAGCAAAGAGGGGAACGGTCTCGGATTATCCATTGCTAAGGATTTGTGTAAACTGCAAGGCGGTTCACTTCATATTACGATTGATGGTGATTTGTTTAAGGTAACTGTGAAATTACCCATAGGATAAAAACAAACAGTTGACAGATTTTCGGGTCTGTCAACTGTTTTTGTTAAATAATCAATTATTTATTAAGCTCTGTTTCAAGCAATGTTCTGATAATTGCAGGGTCACCGTTGCCCTTAAGCTCACGCATAATGCAACCGA
>JAZRFO010000288.1:0-15800 GCA_045643685.1 Acutalibacteraceae bacterium | reverse complement strand
ATTTCTTTCTGAAGTTCTGCAAGTTTCTCTCCTGCGCCTGAAGCGTTCTGATTAATAGTAGCAATACGCTCTTTAAGTTGTGTTTTTTCGACGGTTGCCTGTTCTTTGGCATCTGTAAGGTTTTTAAGATTGCCCTCTTTGTGTGCAAGTAAACCTTCAACGCGGATTCTATCCTCACCCAAAGCAGTGATTTCTGCCTTGCAACCATCAAGTTCTGCAGTTACCGCCGAGCAATTCTCCTGCTGAGAACGAACGTCATTAAGTAAAATTTCAAGCTTCTGACTAAGTTCCTCGCATTGGTTTTTAAGCCTTTCAACCTCGTTACCACGACTGAGAATACCCGCATTCTGGAGTTTGGCACCACCGGTCATTGAACCGCCTGCGTTTACAATCTGACCGTCAAGGGTAACAATTTTGAATTTATAATTGAACTGTTTAGCAATGGAAATAGCCGCATCCAAATCTTCTGCCACAACGGTACGTCCTAAAAGTGAGTTGATTACGTCGTTGTATTTGCTCTGGTATTCAACAAGTTTTGATGCAATGTTAACATAGCCGTAGCAATCATCTAGACCCTTTTCATCCATTACCTTGCCTTTAATTGCTGTAAGGGGTAAGAATGTGGCTCTGCCCGCGTGACTTTCTTTAAGGAAGCCAATGGCTTTTTTCGCATCGTTTTCAGTATCGGTAATAATATTCTGAATCTGTGCACCAAGGGCGGTTTCGATTGCCAATGAATATTTATCGCTTACGCTTATAATCTGTGATACAGGTGCGTGAATACCCTTTAAGGTACCACGACGAACCTCTCGCATAACCGCTTTAACGCTACCCTGATAACCTTCCATATTCTTTTCAAGGTCCGAAAGCATATTAAGACGGGATTCTTTAATCTGAATTTCGTTACGAAGGTTATTTTCCTGTTCTTTTAATTTCTCAAGCTTTTCAAGACGCTTTGTGGCAAGTAACTCAATACCTGAAAGAGAATTATTAAGCTCTGTACTACGTTCTTTAATTCTTTCAAGTTCCGAAACAACGGAATCTTTTTCCTTTTCAAGAGCGTCAATAATGGGTTGTTGATTTCTTTCGGCTTCCTCGATTACCTTGATTCGATTTTCGATTTCCTCAACGGATGAAGCGGCGGTAGAAACTACAACTCTGTTATCCGCAATCTGAAGTGAAAGGCTTGATACCTTTTCAGAAAGTTCAACGCTACGCTGAGCAGATTTACTGTTCTCATCACTTAAAGTGTCAAGTTCCTTTGAGAATGACTCTAACTCCTGACGCTTTGTGTTTATTAATTCCGTAAGTTCCGAAATTGTTTTCTCTGCCTGTTCCATCTGCTGAGCAATTTCGGTGTCGGTATCGTTTTCTTCTGTTTTTTCACGTTCGATACGTTCAATGGTTTCGTTGTTGTGTTCAATGGTATTTTCCTGAACTGCAACCTGACTTTCCAACAATGCTGCCTGTTCTTCAAGCTGAGTTGAAGCACGTCTTATTTCATCAACTGCAACAGTGATTTTCTGTGAATCAACAATTGCGGAGTCGATTTTTTCGGTTATTTCATCAAGAACCTTGCACACCTCGTTATACTGTGCTTCGGTTATTGTTATTTTCTTTTCATATTCGCGCAGGTCGTTTTTGGTCTTTTCGATAGTATAAAGCCAAAGACCGATTTCAAGATTTTTCTTCTCTCCTGCGTATTCAAGGAATTTCTGTGCCTTTTCGCTCTGCACCTTCAAGGGACCTACGCGGGACTCAAGCTCTGTAAGAATATCCCTGAGTCTTAAAAGATTTTCTTCTGCCTGATTAAGACGGCGCATAGCATCCGCGCGGCGATATCTGTAATGAGAGATACCTGCAGCTTCTTCAAGCATATCACGGCGGTCCTCGGATTTACCTGAAATAAGGGTTTCAACCTTACCCTGGCTTATCATTGAATAACCGTCACGACCAAGACCCGTATCCATAAATAACTCGTGGATATCCCTGAGTCTTGCGGTTTCTCCGTTTATTTTATATTCACTCTCACCCGAACGGTAATAACGTCTTGTAACGGTTACCATTTTCTGAGGATTGTTAAGTGCCATATCTGAGTTATCGAGTTTCAAGGTTACCTCGGCGAAACCTACCGCGCGACGGGAATCAGTACCGCTGAAAATAACGTCCTCCATTTTGGAGCCTCGAAGATTTTTGGTTGACTGTTCGCCCAATACCCAACGCATAGCATCGGAAAGATTACTCTTACCGCTACCGTTAGGACCGACAACTGCCGTTATGCCTTTACCGAAATCAAGAACCGTCTTGTCCGGAAAGGATTTGAAACCTTGCATTTCAATGGCTTTAAGATACATTTATTTTCGACCTTTCAGTTTTAATTCGTACTTACTTAGACTTTCATCACCTTTGACGGTGATGGTATAACCTTCACTTGAAAGATGTTGCTTGTTGCAACCTTTGTGCCCTGTCATTTTGGATATTTCGGATGGTTTTACAAAGACGATTAAGTCCTTTTCTTCTTTGTAATCTTTGAGTTTTTCTTTAAGAATATCAAGATAAACTGCCGATTCGCAAAGTTCACCGAATGCAGGGTGATAGACCCCCGCAACAAAACCTTCCTCCACGTTACCGCCTGAGTGAAGACCCAGACGAATGACCTTTATATTGTTATCGTGAAACTTTTTTAAAAGTTTACCACAGAGTGCAACTGCGTTTTCAAGTGTCTGTGGAGTAAACTCCCCTGTTTTATATTTTTCAGAAAGCTCCGTACCCTCAAGGACTACCGTGGGGTAAATACGCACGGTGTCGGGTTTAAGGGAAATTATATCGTCACCCGTTTTTAAAGTTTTTTCATCAGTATCACCAAGAAGCCCCGTCATCATCTGAAGTCCTAAAGAAAAGCCCTTTGACTTGATAAGTCGGGATGCATTGATAATATCCTCACGGGTATGACCCCGTTTGTTGAGAGCAAGAACTTCTTCGTCGGTGCTCTGTGCGCCCAATTCAATTGATTTTACGTGATATTCTTTTAAAATATCAAGAATTGCCTCATCAATTGCATCGGGTCTTGTGGAAATACGCACACCATTGAAAAAGCCTTTTTCAATAAAAGGTTTGCTCGCTTCAAGAAGTGATATCATATATTCCCTCGGAATAGCTGTAAAGCTACCACCGAAAAAGGCAACCTCCGTATTGAGGGGTTCATTCTTGTCCCGCACCGCTTTCTCCAGGGTTTCGGTTACAACCTCGGGAGTGAGGGGTTTTGCCGAGCCTGATATGGTTTTCTGATTACAGAACGAACATTGATGAGGACACCCCATATGGGGTACAAATAACGAAATGTTGGCGTGTTTCATCACTTTATTTTCAAAAGAGCATCACCCGCTGCCGCTTGTTCTGCTTCTTTTTTGCTTTTGCCCTCACCCTGACCTATGACTTCGCCATTGAGTTTTACCACAAAGGAGAAAACCTTCTCATGGTCGGGACCGCTTTCGCCCACTTCTTCATAGACAATGGTGTTACCTTTGTTTTTCTGTATTTCTTCCTGCAGAAGTGATTTATTATCTTTGAAGCTTGCCTCACGTTTAACCGCATCTTTAATAAACCCAAGGATATAGGGTCTTACAACCTCAATACCGCCGTCAAGGTACATAGCCGCAATTACCGCTTCAAAGGCATCGGATACAATGGATGGTCTGTTTCTGCCACCTGAATGTTCCTCGCCCCTGCCCATAAAGATATGCTCACCGAGAGAAATCTTTTCGGCAAATTTGAAAAGTGATTTTTCACATACTACCGCCGCTCTGAGTTTTGTAAGTTCCCCCTCGGGACGACCCTTGAACTCGGAGAAAAGATACTCCGCAGTAACAAAACCCAACACCGAGTCACCTAAAAACTCAAGACGTTCATTATCTCGGGGAATTTTATTTTCGTTGGCGTAGGATGAATGTGTAAGTGCCGTTTTGAGCAAATCTTTGTTATTAAATTCATAACCGATAATTGCTTCAAAATCTGTAATACTCATAGTAAACCTCAAATTTTAATAGTTTTAAAATAATCAAGGCTTCGGTTTGCGAGTGTTTCATAACGCTCTTTTTTATCCTTGATTCTATCGGGAAGCGGATCGATTATACCGAAAGCCGCACCCATGGGTTGAAAGTTTTTAACAGTTTCATCGGAAATATATTGTGAAAGTGCACCCATCATAGTGATTTTAGGTAACAAAATAGGTTCTTCACCGAAAATACGTCTTGCGGCATTGTACCCTGCAAGAATTCCCGAGGAAGCGGATTCCATATAACCCTCAACACCTGAAATCTGACCCGCAAAATATATGCGAGGTTCGTTTTTCATACTGAAATCGTAGTTAAGAAGACCTGGAGAATTAAGAAAAGTGTTTCTGTGCATTACACCGTAACGTACAAACTCGGCATTTTTGAGTGCCGGAAACATTGAAAACACTCTTTTTTGCTCAGGAAATTTAAGGTTGGTCTGGAAGCCAACAAGATTGTACATAGTACCATCTTTATTTTCTTTTCTCAGTTGAAGGTTTGCCCAGGGTCTGTGACCTGTTTTTGGGTTTGTAAGACCGACGGGCTTCAAAGGACCGTAACGCATAGCATCCTTACCGCGTGATGCTAAAACCTCAATGGGCATACAACCCTCATAAACGTCCTTTCTTTTATCGAAGGAATGTAGGTCTGCGCTTTCGGCATTTACAAGTTCCTCGTAAAATTCCTCATACTGAGCCTTATCAAGAGGACAATTTATGTAATCATCCTCACCGCCTCTATCGTATCTTGACTGGGTAAAGGCGTTTTCCATATCAATACTGTCGGCAGTAACTATGGGAGCCGCCGCATCGTAGAATGAAAGAAAATCCTTACCGCAAAGCTCCCCTATTTTCTGAGCCAGAGCATCGGACACAAGGGGTCCTGCGGCAATAATAACAATTCCGTCTTGGGGAATTTCAGTAATCTCCTCACGGATAAGTGTTATATTTTCGTCATTCTCAATTGATTTTGTTATTTCGTCAGAGAAAATATCCCTATCCACTGCAAGGGCACCCCCTGCAGGTACTTTTGCCTTATATGCGGCTTCTACACAAAGAGAACCGAAAAGACTCATTTCCGCTTTCAGAAGTCCCGCAGCGGAGCCGATACGCTCCGCCTTAAGGGAGTTTGAACAAACAAGCTCAGCGAGTTTTTCGCTTTTGTGTGCAGGTGAAAATTTTTGGGGCTTCATTTCGTAAAGGGTTACTTTTATACCCCTTTTACTGAGTTGCTTTGCCGCTTCAACACCTGCAAGTCCACCGCCTATTACAACGGCTGTTTTATTATTCATTGTCATCGTCCTGTGATTTTTTTGCATTTTTGCGGGGTGCTTTGAATGAGTAACCGCAATTTTTATCGGGGCAGGTAATTAAACCGCCCTTGCCTTTGAACAAGGATTTACCGCATTTGGGACAATTTTCGCCCGTGGGCTTATCCCATGTCATAAAGTTACAGTTGGGGTAATTATCACAACCATAGAACTGATATCCGCGTTTGGATTTTTTACCGATTACCTTACCGCCACATTCGGGACAAACTGCGTTTGTTTCTTCAACGAGGGGTTTGGTTGTTTTGCATTCTGGATATCCGGGACAAGCAAGGAATTTACCAAAACGACCTGTTTTAACAACCATATTTCTGCCGCAGTTTTCACATTTGATATCGGTGATATCTTCCTGAAGCTGAATTTTCTGACCCTGCATATCGGTTTTTGCTTTTGAAAGAGCACCTTCAAGGTCGTCGTAGAATTCACGAAGCATTTCTACGTAATTGCATTTACCTTCATCTATTTCGTCAAGCTTTGTTTCCATAGATGCAGTGAATTTTGTATTAACGATTTTCTGGAATTTATCTTTAAGGAGGGCGGTTGTGGCGCAACCGAGTTCTGTTGCCTTAAGAAGTTTACCATCACGTTTTACATATTCTCTTTTGATAATTGTGCTTACAATTGAAGCGTAGGTACTGGGTCGACCAACACCTGTTTCTTCAAGTGTCTTGATAAGTGAAGCTTCTGTGTAATGTGCGGGAGGTTGAGTGAAATGTTGATTTCCTGCTAACTCTTTAAGTTTAACAGACTCACCCACCTTGATTTCGGGGAATGTACCTGCACTGTCACCGTCATCAACCGCATCCTCATAAAGAGCTGTGAAGCCATCGAATTTTATTGAATAGCCACTTGCGGAGAAAATGCAATAGCCCTCTGCACCGCTTTTTTCTGCTTTGATTTCAACCTTTACAGTATCCTGTACACAAGGAGCCATAAGAGAAGCCATATATCTGCACCAGATAAGGTTATAAAGCTTATACTGGTCGTTTGTAAGGCTCTTCTTAGCAATTTGGGGTGTTATAGCTACGTTTGTGGGTCTTATTGCCTCATGACCGTCCTGTGCGTTTGAACGGGTCTTAAAGTATCTGGGCTTATCGGGAAGATATTTGTCGCCGTAGTTTGCAGAAATAAAAGCATTTGTTGCGGCTCTTGCTTCTTCAGAGATACGTAATGAGTCTGTTCTCATATAGGTTATAAGACCTGTTACGCCGTAACCGTCAACCTCAACACCTTCGTAAAGTTCCTGGGCAACCTTCATTGTTTTCTGTGCCTGGAAATTAAGTTTACGTGAAGCATCCTGTTGCATTGAAGATGTTATAAAGGGAGGAGAGGGTTGTTTCTTTCTTGTACCCTTTTTAACGGAAGATGCGGAATATTCTGCACCGTCAAGCTTCGCAAGTAATGCGTCTGCCTGTTCTTTATTTTCGATTTTAACTTTACCGTTTTCGTCACCTGTAAGTGCAGCGGTAAAGGTTCTTCTGCCTGAACTGAATTTTGCATCAATTGACCAATATTCCTCGGGGTTGAATTTTGCGATTTCTTCCTCACGGTCTACAATAAGGCGTACTGCAACGCTCTGCACACGACCTGCAGAAAGTCCGCGTCTGATTTTCTGAGAAATAAAGGGACTGAGGCGGTAACCAACAAGTCTGTCGAGGATACGACGAGCCTGCTGAGCATCAACAAGCCCCATATCTACAACCTCGGGATTGCTGATACCGCGTTTAACGCTCTTTTCGTTAATTTCGTTGAATTTAACACGATTTTTATCGTTTAAATCAAGGCCTAAAACTGTTGCAAGATGCCATGAAATTGCTTCTCCTTCGCGGTCCGGGTCAGTTGCGAGGTAAACTGCTTCGCTTTTGCCTACACGCTCTTTAAGGTCTTTAACAAGTTTCTCCTTGCCTTTGATAATTGCATACTTGGGAGCAAAATTATTTTTAACTTCAACATTGAGTTTCGCCGCAGGTAAATCCCTGATATGACCCATTGATGCTACTACATCATAGTCATTTCCAAGATATTTTTTGATTGTCTTGGCTTTGGCAGGAGACTCAACAATAACAAGCTTTGACATTTGCTTCATCCTTTCGTTTTCACTATATATGAGATTAAATTATTTTATATTTTTTACCCGGCATCTGTACGACGGCACTGAAAAGTTCAAGCTCCGTCAAGGATGACAGGACAGTATTCATTTTCATATTTGTGGCTCTGACAATATCATCAATATGCATTTCCCCTTGGGTTAATGCTCCGAAAACGACTTTCGCGTCCGCGGAAACACCCTCGGGAGGTGTGGTATTGACTTTAACCTCTGACACAGGCGTTTTTTCTTTTATAGATTCGGTGACTTTTGTTTTTTCGACTTTCGCCTTCGGCTTTCTGTAATCCACGTAAGTTAATTTATTAAGTGGTAACGAAGCCTTTTCACTATCGTACAAATCACCATATTTGTACTCATATTCATTTAAAATATCGTCTGCGCTAAACACGGGTTTAGCACCATTTTTTATAAGATGGTTTGTTCCGTCAAAGGATGAACGGACAATATCACCCGGTACTGCAAAAACATCCTTCCCCTGTTCAAGGGCTCTGTCCGCAGTAATAAGCGAACCACTTTTCACACCCGCTTCAATAACGACTATGCCAAGGGTAGTACCCGAAATAAGCCTGTTTCTTATGGGGAAGCTTGCTCTTGAAGGAGCCGAAAAAGGTTGGTACTCGGAAAACAATGCTCCGTAACGGGTTATAGCTCGTCTTAAGGGTGCATTTTCTTTAAGATAATCGTAGGAAAGACCACAACCTAAAAAGGCGAATGTGCGACCTTTTGCGAGCATAGCTCCTGCGTGAGCTTCGCTATCAATACCAAGTGCACCGCCACTTACAACAGTAGCACCTGCTTCAGCTAACCTGTAAGAAAGTTTCTGCGCCGTTTCTATGCCGTAGTTACTTGCGTTTCTTGTACCCACTATGCCAATGGATAACTCGTCTTTAATAACCGAACAATCACCAAGTCCGTAAAGAACCAATGGCATATCGGGAAGATTTTTAAGTCTGTCGGGATAACCGATATCATCGGGAGTAAGGATTGTGTAGCCTTTGTCACGACACTCTTTGAACACTTCCATGGTTTGTGAGGGTGTTGAACTTTTGAGTGCGTTTATTCTTTTCTCTGTAAAAAGACCTGACAAACGCCATTCTTCGCTCCCTGCAAGATATAATCTTTCGGGAGTTTCAAAGTATGAGAGAATATCGGCAGTATTCGCACCTGCGCCTAATGCCGTCTGTAACCATATCCAATACTCTGTGGGACAAACACTCATCTCATCATTTCCCAAATCAAAATTGAAGCCGCCGCGGCAGCGTTAAGGGATTCTGCCCTACCCTGCATGGGGATTGTTACGGGTACACACACTTTACAGGTTTCCTCAGTGATGCCGTTACCCTCATTACCTATTACCGAAACAACGCCACCAGACATATCTGCTTCGGTTATCTTCAAAGCGGAGCTGTCGGGGACACCTGCGTAAACGTTCATACCATTTTCACGAAGCTCCGAAAGGAAGGATGGTAAATCATCAGCCTGAATAATATCCATTCTGAAAAGTGAGCCCATTGCCGCCCTTTGGGACTTAGGATTATAAATATCACAACCGCCGCTTACAATAACGCCATCAAGTCCGACAGCCTCGGCAGTTCTTACAACTGCACCGAAGTTTGACGGATTTGTTACATTCTCTAAGGCAATATATTTCCCATTGTATTTTATTTTACCTATATTTGTATTTTTGTCAAGCATTTTACACACACAGAAAACCCCCTGAGGGTTCTTTGTGTCACCGAGTTTTTCCGCCACTTCGTCGGACACTACAAAGGTACGCTCCGCACGATTTTCAATTGTCTTTATATACTCGGAATATTTCTCAATTGCACTTTCAGTGACGTAAAATTCCTTTATTGCCACAGAACTCAAAGATGCATCGGCACAGAGCCTTGCACCCTCAATAAAAAACAGTCCTTCATTTTTTCTGAAACTGTCTTTTTCGCGTAATTTCACCGCAAATTTAACACGGTCGTTGTTTTTACTGGTGATTTTTTCCGTAACAATTCCTCCTAATCAAGCCTAATAACGTTCAACTAAAAAAACATCTAACGCCCGACCGAAATTCGGTCGGGCGTAGTTAGTGATTATTAAAGGGCTGCTTTTGCCTTTTCTACGAGTGCTGCAAAACCTTCGGGATCTGCGATAGCAATCTCAGAAAGCATCTTTCTGTTAAGTTCGATACCTGCTTTTTTGAGGCCGTTGATGAATGTTGAGTAGTTGATACCATTCATTTTGCAAGCAGCAGAGATTCTTGTAATCCAAAGACGACGGAAATCTCTCTTTTTCTGTTTACGGCCGATATATGCATAGTTGCCGCTCTTCATTACTGCCTGTTTAGCAGTCTTGAAAAGTTTGCTCTTTGAGCCATAGTAGCCCTTAGCGAGTCTGAGAACTTTATTTCTTCTTTTGCGAGTCATGATCGCACCTTTTATACGTGCCATTTTAAGTTACCTCCAGTTACCGTTAATTATTTGTAGGGAATAAGACGTTTAATCTGCTTCTGATTTGTTACGTCTGCAACATTAGTCTTACGAAGACCTCTTTTACGTTTTGTTGTCTTCTTGGTAAGGATGTGTGACTTGTTGGCATGGCCGCGGATAGGCTTACCGTTTTTAGACATTTTGAAACGTTTTTTAGCACCTGAGTGAGTTTTAATTTTGGGCATGATAAATCCTCCTTAATTTTGCAATTACTTAGATGACTTGGGAACAAGGAACATAAGCATTGAACGACCTTCGAGCTTTGCTGCTTTTTCAACTGAGCCTGTTTCGGAACAAGCCTCTGCGAAGCGCTGCATAACATCCAAACCGAGTTCGGTATGAGCCATTTCTCTGCCTCTGAAACGAATAGACACTTTAACCTTGTTGCCGTCACGCAAGAAGCGTAATGCATGGTTTACTTTAGTGTTGAAATCGCCTGTGTCAATATTCAAAGATAAACGAACCTCTTTGATTTCCATAACTTTCTGGTTCTTTTTAGCTTCCTTTTCACGCTTTGCCTGTTCGAAACGGAACTTGCCGTAGTCCATAATTTTACATACGGGCGGGTTAGCGCCGGGAGCAATTTTAACAAGGTCGAGATTGCTTTTTTCTGCTAATGAAAGAGCTTCTTTTGCTGACATAATGCCAACCTGCTCACCTGTTGCAGAAATAACTCTGACTTCTTTATCTCTGATTTCCTCGTTGATCTGATTTTCCTTGCTGATACCTAAGCACCTCCAAAAAATATTAAAAGCTTGAACGGAAAATTCCGTTCAAGCCTAATAGCGCACTTGTGCGCTTGAAAACCTTAAGCTATTGACCAAACAATAACGCTCGTTTGGTGAGAACGGAATAGTTCTGCTTTATTGCTCAAATATAATAACAGTATTATTAAGGTTTGTCAAGTATTTTTTTATCTTTTTAACCTACATTATCGGTTGCATTGTCAGTAGTGGTGTTATCGACCGAATTTTCAGTGGTTTCCTCAGTTTCTGTGGGAGCTTCGGTAGTAGTTGCCTGAGTTGTAGGTGCATACTCACCGTAATAATACAGAACGATTTTATCCGTTGCTGAAAGTCTGCCGTCAGAGGGTATTTCCTTCCAGTCGGAGGTTTCATCGTCCACGTAAACCACACGGTTAACCTTGTTGGATTCCGACTCACTTGTAGCCACACTGCTCATTTGAGTATCAACGTACTTAAAGCCTGCGTCCTTCAAGGTTTCGATAGCTTCGTCTAAAGAATCTCCCTCAACGTCGGGAACTTCAAGACCGTCACTTACCTTAAGAACTATGGTTTTAGGATTCAAAGAGTTAACTTCCACACCGGGATTTATGCTCTGAGAAATTATTTTACCACGTTCTTTTTCACTGTCAACGTACTCGGTTTTGATATTAAGAACCTTTTTGTATTCATCATTATCCTTGATATCGTCGTAGAACTTGCCTACAAACTTTGGAACGTTCACACTCACAAAGCCGACCTCGGTCTGTTCTTTGGTCTGCTCAGTCTGTTCTGAAATCTCGGTTGTGGATGTTTGATCATCCTCACCTTTACCTGTACAACCCTTGAAGCCCACAAGAATACCTATAAGCACTGCAAGGCACACAACCGCACTTACAACAAATGCAATAATTGCGCCCTTTTTGTGATTACGCTCCTCGGGAATTTCGGGACGCTCATCATCAACATCCTTAAGAGGTGCCGCTGAAGTTACACCGGGATTATAGACGTCTTCTTCCTGTTCATTGTACATATCGGGATATGCCTGAGAAGCCACCCCTGCCGCCGCAGGAGAAGCGGAGAGTTCATCTCTGAGCTGGTCAACGTTCATTGTTCTATCCTGCGGAAGAATCTGCAATGCGTTAACAAGGGCATTGATAACGTAAGCCGGCAACTGCTCGGCAAATTTACCGGGAATCATTAATTTATCATTAGTAAGTCTTGATGCGGCACTGATAGGTGTACTACCTATAAGGGTTCTGTAAAGCACCGCAGCAAATGCGTAAATATCGGTGTATGTACCGATACTTCCGCTAAGGCCATACTGTTCAACCGCCGCATAACCGTCGAAAAGTTCGCTTTCCATAGCACCCTTTTCACTACGGATATCGGTTATACTGTAGCCTGTTATTCTGACTTTGCCGTTAGAGTCAATAATAAGGTTTGTGGGCGAAATACCACCATGTACAATACCCGCGGAATGAAGCTCACCTAATGCGGAAATAACGGGCATAAATAACACCCTTGCCTCATCCCAGGAAATATAACCCTGTTCCTTGGTTAAAAGGTATTCACGTAAGGTTTTGCCATCGCCTAAAAATTCACTTACGGCGTAAACAGTACCTAAATCTTCAAAAATATGTGTTGCAGGAGTCAACGCGGTAAACCCTCTGAGTGTGGAAAGTTTTTTCCAGAGTTTTAAGAACGCATCCTTAGCATCTATGAACTCGGAAGCCTTACCAACATTCACAAGGCAATAATTACCCTCGCCCCTTGAAAGTAATCCCTTGGGGTAAAGTTCTCGAATATTAACAGGTTTTTTAGCCTCAAGGTCAAAGGCGTTGTAGGTGTTACCCTCGGCATTGTAAGAAACAACTTTGCCAATAAGATAACGACCACCAACCACCGTTTTCAAGGGAAGATAAGGATCATTCTGAGGTTTACCACTCTCGTTACGACAATAAGGACAAACCGTATTGTTGCCGATTTTTCTCATACAACGTAAACACAATTTTTCCTTTTCCATGGTTCAATCCTTCAGAAATTAATCATTGAAATTGGGTTTTGCGGGACCATTGCTCTGAGCGAGAGCATCTCTTACGCTCTGACGGAGTTTTCTGATATCGTTAACACTCTTTGTAAGAGTTTCATCTGTATCTCTGATAATTGTTTCAACATAGATACTTGCATTTTTACGGATATCATTTGACCATTTTTCTGCTTTATCGGTAATTTCACGAGCATTTGCTTTTGCCTCAGAACGAACTGCAGCTGCATCGTCCCTTGCCTGCTGAAGAATACCATCAGCAGCAGCCTTTGCCTCTTTTGTAATCTGATGTTCTTCAATCATCAAGTCTGCTCTCTGACGAGCTTTGTCAATAATACCTTCTGCCTGTGCTTCTGCATCATTGAGAATGTCGCGTCTTTCCTGAGCAATTTTCTTAGCCTGAGTAATTTCGATGGGCATATTCAAACGAATATCCTCAACAAGTCTTGAAAGTTCTTCTTCATCAATAAGGAGTTTTGATGAAAAAGGCATAGATTTAGCTTCAGCTATAAGTCTGTCAATGCTTTCGAGTGATGTTTCAATGTTACTCATAATAATTCTTTCCTTTCATTTATCAGTTTATTTACTGCTAAGTCTTTTAATTATATCGCCACAGATTTCCTCGGGAACAAACTGGGAAACATCCCCGCCCAATCTGCAAACTTCTTTAACTACGCTTGAGCTTAAAAACATATGCTCGGCGTTTGATACCATAAAAATAGTTTCCATTTCAGGGTTAAGTCGTTGGTTTGTAAGTGCCTGACGGAATTCGTCATCATAGTCAGATATGGCTCGTAAGCCCTTAACAACCGCAGATGCACCCTTTTCACGCACATAATCCGCAAGAAGCCCCGCGTAAGTATCCACGCTTACGTTGGGTAAATCCTTAGTGCAACGCTTAATAAACTCAACTCTCTCCTCGGTAGTGAAACTACCCGCATCCTTGTGGAAGTTACGCATTACAACAACTATAACCTTGTCGAATAATTTTGATGAGCGTGTAATTATATCAAGATGGCCGATAGTCAACGGGTCAAAACTACCTGGACACACTACTGTCTTGCCCATATTAAACCACCTTTCTGTAAACTGTAAGAGCAATTTTGCCGTATTTATAACGCTTTGATGTAAAGCCCTCAATCTCCTCTGGCAAAACCTCATCCGCTGCGGTTTCACAGACAATTATACCTGCATCCGCAATATGAAGTCTTACACGTTCAATGGCATCTTCCATTAAACCTGCTCTGTAAGGCGGGTCAAGAAAAGCAATATCGTACCTTTCGGAGGTTCTGTCAAGGTAATCGAGCGAATTGCCGAGAACTGTTTTTGCACAATTTCTGAAGCCTGTGTGTTCAAGGTTTTCCTCGGTAACTTTTATGGAAGCCTTTGAAATGTCGGTGAACACAGCAAACTCGGCACCTCGGCTAAGAGCCTCAATACCTAACTGACCGCAACCGCAGAACATATCAAGCACCTTAGCACCCTCAACATCAAATTGAATTATATTAAAAATTGATTCTTTGACCTTATCTGTGGTGGGTCTTACACTGTCGCCCTCAAGGGTTCTGAGTTTTCTGCCCCTTGCAGAACCTGTTATAACACGCATAAGTCAGCATCCTTTCTATAAAACGGCATAAATCCACCTATAAACATATCATTAGTTTATTATTACATTTATATGGTTTTTTGTCAAGTTTTTATTATTCTTGAAAAGGAACATAAATCGTGCTACAATGTTATAAAATTCCTTTCGGGAGCAAAAAATATGGCAAAAATTGAGTTAACCAATATGATTATGATACAAAACCCCGAAACAAAAGAGGTTGTGGTACAAAGACGCAAAAAATACTGGTGCGGTATAACCTTCCCCGGTGGTCACCTTGAAAATGGTGAAAGTCTTTACGACAGTGCCGTAAGGGAAGTGAAAGAGGAAACAGGACTTACGGTCAAAAATCTTAAACCCTGCGGTCTTGTTCACTGGTTCAACAACGAAACCGCCGACAGATACATTGTTCATTTTTATAAAACAACCGAGTACGAGGGCGAATTAATTAAGGAAACCGACGAGGGCGAAATATTCTTCACACCTATTGAAAGCATTAAGAAAATGTCCCTTTCCCCTAATTTTGACAAGTACCTTGATGTATTTTTAAATGATAAATACAATGAAATATATTGCGACTGGAACGAAAAAATGAAAGAAAACTCAGCCGGCGAACCCAATTGGGATTTTCAGTACAGATAACAAAACGGAGTAGGCTAAAAAGCTTACTCCGTTAATTCATTCACCCTTAAAGGCTTTTATAATTTCAATTGCATTGGCTTCGGTAATACCGGGTACGGACATTAAAGTTTCTTTATCTGCTTTACCTATTGCTTCAAGGTTTTTGAGTTTCAACATAAGATTTTTCGCCTTTTTATCACCGATACCCTTGATGCTTGTAAGTGTGGCATTAAGGGTTGATTTTTTGTGCTTTTTGTGGTGATAAGCCACTGCGAAACGGTGAACCTCGTCCTGAATGTTAGTAACGAGGGTAAATGCCTTTTTACGGGCGTTAAAATCGATTCTGCCGTTAGATGTGGATATAGCAGAGGTACGATGCTTACTATTCTTAACCATGCCAAACAAGTGCACCTCAATGCCGTATTGTTCCATTACAGGTAAAACCGCATTCACCTGACCTTTACCACCGTCAAGTAGGATTAAATCAGGAAGCCTTGCAAATCCCACACTCAGACCCGCACTCTGTCCCTTGTGATATTCTTCAAAACGTCGTGAAAGCACCTCTGCCATAGAGCCGTAGTCATCCTGACCTGTAAAGCCCTTAATAGCAAAACGCTTGTAGGCACTTTTTAAGGGTTTGCCGTCTTTAAAGACCACCATACCCGCTACGTTGTCACTACCGCCCGTATGGGAAATATCGTATGCTTCAATGTATTCGGGAGTTTTTGAAAGACCAAGCACCATAGCAAGTTCTTCAAGAGCCTCGCGATTTCTGTCATTAACGCGATATTTTTCAGAAAGCTTCTGCATTGCATTCTGTTTACACATATCCACAAGCTTT
>JAZRFO010000287.1:0-2022 GCA_045643685.1 Acutalibacteraceae bacterium | reverse complement strand
GTCGGTGTTTTATTTTGGCAGCGGGATAGGGATTCGAACCCCAACAAACAGAGTCAGAGTCTGTCGTGCTACCGTTACACTATCCCGCTAGGAACGAGTGATATTATACTATCAGTTTTCCCGATTGTCAATAGTAAAATTCAAAAAATTTAATTATTTTTTAAAAGCTTTATCGTAAGATTTTGCCCACTTGTTGACTTTCTCTTTATCCCATTTTTCAGGGATGCGTGATGAGAGAGCCAGAACCTTTATCATATCGGTTGCAATTCCTGCCACAACACCCACAAGGCGTATATTGTCCTTTATACTCTTAAGCTTTTGGGGAAGCTCCTTTTTCAACGCTTCAATAACGTCATCCACATCCGAAAGCCCTGCGATAATTTTCATATCATCATCCGTAACAAGCTCCGTTGCGAATAAATAATCCACATCCTGAACCCTGAGCTTTAAAAGAGAACCTTTTACACATTCAAGTGCCGCGATAACTCCGCCGACCTTTTTATAATATTCCACCTGATAACCCCACAGGTTTTCTGCGTTATAGGTTTCGTCGGTATCAACCGCTACTGTATCTGCGAGTATTTTACCCGCCATAATTGCATTTGCAATACCGTTACCGATAAGGGGAACGGGCATAAATGCACTGTCACCTATTGCGGCATAGCCGTCAGCTACCATTACGGATAAATTATGTCTTACGGGAATTTCCGAAAACTGACCGCCTCTTAACCTCTCTTTACCAAGTCGTGGATTATTACGACGTAAAAACTCCGTAAATTCAATGGCTTCCTTTTCATCGTAGGGTTTAAATCTGCCTATGAGTACGTCGGTGTATTCTTCGTGGGAAGCAACCCAGCTTATACCGGGGTGACCACCTGCGAAAAGTATGATTTTAAATTTACCTAAAATTTCATCATCGGAGCATTTGTTGTAAAATGCTCTGTATATTGTAATCTTACCATCATCCTCGATTTCATTCTGAATCATAAGATTTTTGGGAAGATTACGACGCACAGGTGAATTCATACCGCAGGAGTCAATTATCAAGTCGCCCATAACGTCACCTTTGGCGGTTTTGATACCTATAACTCTGTCGCCCTCAAGAATGGGTCCCGTAACCTCACAGTCATAAACGATTTTCACGCCCTTTTCCAGGGCTATGTCTATAAGATATGTATATAAGTCCTTGCGTTCCATTATAATTTCCATATCTTTTTCGGTTATGTACTGAGTAATTGCTTTCTGTGATGAAGGACCGCAGAAGGTCATATTCTCTTTGTATTTGAATTTATCTGCAGGAGGCATGGGTAAACCTGCAAAATCAAGGGCTTTGGGCGTGAACATATCGGTCCAGTCGTGCCCCAATGTACCCTCGCTGCCTTTTTCATAAACAGTAACGTCGTACCCTTTTTCTGAAAGCAAAGCTGCCGCCACGATACCGCCGTGACCCAAACCTGCTACAATAATGTTTTTACCCATAACGCACCTCCACAAGAAACTAACTTTATTTTGACATATTATGTAAAAAATATCAAGATATTGTTTGGTTGATTTTTCCTCCTGCGTATGATAAAATTTATTTATCTTAAGAAAGAGGTGTTGATATGGACATTATCAAAGAAATCTGGAGCGCTAACCCTCCCGCAATGTTTGCAACTGTTTGCCTTGCTCTTTACTTCATCGGCATGGCGGTTGTTTTTATTTCAAAGCCCTTAAAAAATGCCGAAAGTTTTTCAATAAAGCCCGTTGACAATGCAGGTAAAACCGAAATCCGCGTTTATTATGGCGGTATTTCATTTGCCCTTGGTGCGTTTCTTTTATTCCTTATGTTCTCATTGGGAACAGGCTACTATTCGCTCATAGGTGGTATGTTCTTTGCAACAACCGTCCTTGTAACAAGAACAATTTTCCTCTTTGTTGACAAGGGTTGGAAATGCCCCTACACAAAACTTGCAATCCCTGCAGAAAGTGCATTCGTAATTGCCTTGTGGGTCTGCTTCTTCCTTGCAAGAAACTATATCT